>DASWSY010000651.1:0-9676 GCA_036402415.1 Rhizobacter sp.
AGTTCACGAGCGGCACCGCCGACCTCGCGCAATGGTCGCAGACGGTGAGCCGCGAAGTGAACGCGGCGCGCGGCCGCGAGTCCGAGCTGAAGGAGCTCTCCATCCTGTCGTGGCGAGACACCAGCGAGGTGCTGATCGTGACCTTCGGCGAAGTGCTCAAAGGCCAGGTCAGCGGCCCCATGAAGCGCCAGTACTGGGGCAAGGAGGGTGGACAATGGAAGATCTTTTTCGAAGGAGTGATCGGATGATGAAAACCCGCTGGCTGCCGATGCTGGCCGCCGCCGCGATCGGCCTCGGAGCAAGCCTTGCCGCCCAGGCGCAGAAGGTCAAGCTCGCCACCTCGATGGGCGACATCGTGGTCGAACTCGACGCCGCGAAGGCGCCGAAGACGGTCGACAACTTCGTGCAGTACGTGAAGGCCGGCCACTACGACGGCACCGTGTTTCACCGCGTGATCGACGGCTTCATGATCCAAGGCGGTGGCATGACGGCCGACATGGCCGAGAAGAAGACCCGCGCGCCCATCCCGCTGGAAGCCGACAACGGCCTGAAGAACACGCGCGGCACGATCGCGATGGCGCGCACCAACGTGCCCGATTCGGCCACCTCGCAGTTCTTCATCAACGTGAACGACAACGATGCCCTCAACGCGCGCGGGCCGGGCAACGGCTATGCGGTGTTCGGCAAGGTGGTGAAGGGCATGGACGTGGTGGACAAGATCCGCCAGGTCAAGACCGGCAACCGCATGCCCCACGCCAACGTGCCCGTGGAGCCCGTGGTGATCAAGAAAGCCACCCTGGAGAAATGACATGAGCAAGACCGTCGAACTGCAAACCAACAAGGGCAACATCCGCCTCGAACTCGACGACGCCAAGGCGCCCGTCACCGTCGCAAACTTCGTCTCCTACGTCGAGAAGGGCCACTACGACGGGACGGTGTTCCACCGCGTCATCAAGGGCTTCATGATCCAGGGCGGCGGGTTCGAGCCCGGCATGAAGCAGAAGCCCACCGACGCCCCCATCCAGAACGAAGCCAACAACGGCCTCAAGAACGACCACTACACCGTCGCGATGGCGCGCACCAGCGCCCCGCACTCGGCCAGCGCGCAGTTCTTCATCAACAGCACCGACAACGACTTCCTCAACTTCAAGTCGGAGTCGCCCAACGGCTGGGGCTACGCGGTGTTCGGCAAGGTGGTGGCGGGCCAGGACGTCGTCGACGCGATCGAGGGCGTGAAGACCGGCAACCGCGGCGGCCACGGCGACGTGCCGCTGGAAGACGTGGTGATCAACAAGGCCGTTGTCGTCTGAACCTGGGGCCCGCGGTGCGATGAGTGACACGCTTGCTGCGCCGCCCGAGTTCCATGCCCATGCGGCCTGGCGCCGCATCGACTTCATCTCCGACCTGCACCTGAGCGCGGACACGCCTCGCACCGCCGACGCGTGGGCGGCCTACCTGCGCGGCACGCCGGCCGATGCGGTGTTGATCCTCGGCGACCTGTTCGAGGTGTGGGTGGGCGATGACGCCCGATTCGAGGGCTTCGAGGCCGACGGCGCGAAGGTGCTGCAAGAGGCGGCGGCGCAGCGCCACGTCGCCTTCATGGCGGGCAACCGCGACTTCCTGGTGGGCGACGAGATGCTGCGGGCCTGCCGGGTGCACCGGCTGGCGGATCCGACCTTGCTCGTCGCGTTCGGCCAGCGCGTGCTGCTGACCCACGGCGACGCACTGTGCCTCGACGACGTCGATTACCAGAAGTTTCGCGCGATGGTGCGCAACCCGGCGTGGCAGGCGCAGTTTCTGGCGCAGCCACTCGCCGCACGGCGCGACTACGCCCGCGAGGTGCGCCGGCAGAGCGAGGCCCGCAAGCATGAAAACGCCACACCGGCCGAATGGGCCGATGTGGACCCGCCCGAAGCCCTGCGCTGGCTGCGGGAGGCACGCTCGGCCACGCTCGTGCACGGCCACACTCACCGGCCAGCCAGCCAGCCCATCGGTGACGCCGGCGCCCAGCGCCACGTGCTCTCCGACTGGGAGATGGACCACCCGCCGCATCGGGCCGAGGTGCTGAGCCTGAGCGCCGCCGGATTCCAGCGCCTGTCGTTGGCCCGCGCCCTCGCCCGCTGACGACGATGGTGCTCGCTGCCTGGCGCCGCTGGCGCGACCGCCGCATCCTCGCCCACCGCCCGATCCCCGACGCGTTGTGGCAGGCGACGCTGGCGCGCTACCCCTTTCTCGCCGCACTCGGCTCGGCAGACGGCCAGCGTCTGCGCGAGATGGCCACCCTCTTCCTCGCGCAGAAGGAGTTCACCGGCGCCGGCGGTCTGGAGGTGACCGACGACATGGCCGTGGCCGTCGCCGCGCAGGCCTGCCTGCCGGTGCTCGAGTTGGGCCTTCACTGGTACGACACCTTCGTCACCATCGTGCTCCACCCCGACGAAGTCGTCGCCAACCGCGAGGTCACCGACGAGTTCGGCGTGGTGCACGAATACGAGGAGGCTCTCGTCGGCGAGGCGCTCGGCGACGGACCGATGATGCTCAGCTGGCGCGGCGTGGCCGACGCGGCTCAGACCGACGGGCCGGTCTACAACGTCGTGATCCACGAGTTCGCGCATGTGATCGAGTTGCAAGGCGGCGGAGCCGACGGCATCCCGCCCCTGCCGGATGCTGCCGCACGCGAGCACTGGCGGCGCGTGATGGAAGCCAGCCATGGGCGGTTCATCCGACGGCTCGAGGATGGCCTCGACACCGTGCTCGACCCGTATGCCGCCGAGTCGCTGAGCGAGTTTTTCGCCGTGGCCTGCGAGGGCTTTTTCGTCGCCGGCGCGGCGCTTCGCGCCGACGACCCCTATCTGTACGAGCTGCTGACGGGCTTCTTCCGCCAAGACCCGGCGGCACGTTCGGCATGAAAAACGGGGCGCGAAGGCCCCGTCGTTGAATCGTCCGGCAGCAAACTCAGGCCGTGGCCGGCTCGGCCTTCGGCTTGTCGCTCTTCTTCGGCGGCTGGATGTCGAGCACGACCTTGCCCTCGGCGTCGAGGTCGACCGCCAGGCGTCCCCCGTCGACCAGGCGGCCGAAGAGCAGCTCGTCCGCGAGGGCACGGCGGATGGTGTCCTGGATCAGGCGCTGCATCGGACGTGCGCCCATCAGCGGGTCGAAGCCCTTCTTGGCGAGGTGCTTGCGCAACGCGTCACTGAAGGTCACTTCCACCTTCTTCTCGGCGAGCTGGGCCTCGAGCTGCAGCAGGAACTTGTCGACCACCCGCATGATGATTTCTTCATCGAGCGGACGGAAGCTGACCGTGGCATCCAGGCGGTTGCGGAACTCCGGCGTGAACAGACGCTTGATGTCCGCCATCTCGTCGCCCTGCTCGCGCGACGTGGTGAAGCCGATGGTCGCCTTGTTCATGGTCTCGGCGCCCGCGTTGGTCGTCATGATGAGGATGACGTTGCGGAAGTCGGCCTTGCGCCCGTTGTTGTCGGTCAGCGCGCCGTGGTCCATCACCTGCAGCAGCACGTTGAAGACGTCGGGGTGTGCTTTCTCGATCTCGTCGAGCAGCAGCACGGCGTGCGGCTTCTTCGTGATGGCCTCGGTGAGCAGACCGCCCTGGTCGAAGCCGACATAGCCCGGAGGCGCACCGATCAGGCGGCTGACCGCATGGCGCTCCATGTACTCGCTCATGTCGAAGCGGATCAGCTCGATACCGAGGATGAAGGCCAGCTGCTTCGCGACCTCGGTCTTGCCGACGCCGGTCGGGCCGCTGAAGAGGAAGGAGCCGATCGGCTTGTCCGGCTTGCCGAGGCCCGAGCGCGCCATCTTGATGGCGGCGGCCAGCGCCTCGATGGCCGGCTCCTGGCCGAAGACGACGCTGTTGAGGTCGCGCTCGATCGTCTTGAGCTTGGAACGGTCGTCGTTCGACACGCTGGTCGGCGGGATACGCGCGATCTTCGCGACGATCTCTTCGACCTCATTGCGCGTGATGGTCTTCTTCTGCTTGCTCTTGGGCAGGATGCGCTGCGCGGCACCGGCCTCGTCGATCACGTCGATCGCCTTGTCGGGCAGGTGGCGGTCGTTGATGAACTTGGCCGAGAGCTCGGCGGCGGCCTGCAGCGCCCCCAGCGCGTACTTCACGCTATGGTGCTCTTCGAAGCGCGACTTGAGGCCCTTCAGGATCTCGACCGTCTGCTCGACGGAGGGCTCGACCACGTCGACCTTCTGGAAACGACGCGACAACGCCGCATCCTTCTCGAAGATGCCGCGGTACTCGGTGAAGGTGGTCGCGCCGATGCACTTCATCTGGCCGGAGCTCAGCGCCGGCTTGAGCAGGTTGCTCGCGTCGAGCGTCCCGCCCGATGCGGCACCCGCGCCGATCAGCGTGTGGATCTCGTCGATGAAGAGCACCGCGTTCGGCTGCTCCTTCAGGTGCTTGAGCACGCTCTTGAGCCGCTGCTCGAAGTCGCCCCGGTACTTGGTGCCGGCGAGCAAGGCGCCCATGTCGAGCGCGTAGACCTGCGCATCGGCCAGGATCTCGGGCACCTCGCTCTGCGTGATGCGCCAGGCCAGGCCTTCGGCGATGGCCGTCTTGCCCACGCCGGCCTCACCCACCAGCAGCGGGTTGTTCTTGCGGCGGCGGCACAGGATCTGGATCACCCGCTCGACCTCGTGCTCGCGCCCGATCAGCGGGTCGATCTTGCCGTCGCGGGCCATCTGGTTGAGGTTCTGGGTGAACTGGTCGAGCGGCGAGCCTTTGGATTCGCCCTCTTCCTTCTCACCCTCGCCGCTGGAGCCTTCGTTGGACTTGGGCTGCTCGGGCGGGTCGGTCTTCTTGATGCCGTGGGCGATGAAGTTCACCACGTCCAGGCGCGTCACGCCCTGCTGGTGCAGGTAGTAGACGGCGTGAGAATCCTTCTCGCCGAAGATCGCGACCAGCACGTTGGCGCCGGTCACTTCCTTCTTGCCGCTGCCAGTGGACTGCACGTGCATGATCGCGCGCTGGATCACGCGCTGGAAGCCGAGTGTCGGCTGGGTGTCGACCTCTTCCGTGCCGCCCACCGTGGGCGTGTTTTCCTTGATGAACTGCGCAAGGCTCTTGCGCAGCTCGTCGATGTTGGCCGAGCAGGCCCGCAGCACTTCCGCGGCCGACGGGTTGTCGAGCAGCGCCATCAGCAGGTGCTCGACGGTGATGAATTCGTGGCGCTGCTGGCGCGCCTCGACGAACGCCATGTGCAGGCTGACTTCAAGCTCTTGCGCAATCATGCGGCCTCCATAATGCATTGCAACGGGTGACCGCCACGCCGCGCGGCAGTCAACACCAGTTCGACCTTCGTGGCCGCCACATCCTTGGTGTAGACACCGCAGACACCACGACCTTCCTTGTGAACCTTGAGCATGATCTGCGTCGCCGTCTCGAGGTCGCGTTTGAAATACTCCTGAAGCACCATCACGACGAACTCCATGGGGGTGTAGTCGTCATTCAGGAGCACCACCTGGAACATCCGCGGCGGCTCTGTCTTGGCCGCCTTGCGCTCGGCAACAGCCGCTCCCTGCCCGCGCTCGGCAGGCGGCACAGCCTTGGGAGGCTTGGGCGGCGGCGGGGTGTCGTCAGGCATGAATTCATTCTAATGAGTTGGTGCTTCTTGCTTCAGTGTCTCGGATATTGCGCCGAAGCAGCCGAGCGCAAGGGCACAAATGCATCACGAGACCTGTTCTTTTGAGCCGATTTCGCTACCGCCGTGGCCATTCAAGATGGATGCCAGCTCGGGGTTTTGGCACCTTGACAGCCCCTGAGCGCAGACTAAGAATGCCGCGGTTCTAGGGAGGAGCCCATGGCGTTTGGAACTGTCAAGTGGTTCAACGATGCAAAAGGATTTGGCTTCATTGAACCCGAGGGTGGAGGCGAGGACGTCTTTGCCCATTTTTCAGCCATCAAGATGGATGGCTTTCGCACCCTGAAACAGGGCGGCCGCGTCAGCTACGACGCCGTGCAGGGCCCGAAGGGGCAACTGGCTCAGAACATCTGCCCGCACGAGACGCACGATGCGCCGGTGCCGGCGGCGCTTCCGTCAGGCGTCGCCGCCAGCGCCAGTTTGTAGCCGAGCCGGCAGCACCACACCGGTGCCGCGATGGTCACAAAAAAGCCCACCGTCCGGTGGGCTTTTTGCTGGATCGGTCGAGATCACATGTTCTCGATCATCACCTGGCCGAAGCCCGAGCAAGACACCTGCGTGGCGCCGTCCATCAGGCGCGCGAAGTCGTAGGTCACCTTCTTCGACAGGATCGACTTTTCCATCGAGCTGATGATGAGGTCGGCGGCTTCCGTCCAGCCCATGTGGCGCAGCATCATCTCGGCCGAGAGGATCTCGGAACCCGGGTTGACGTAGTCCTTGCCGGCGTACTTCGGTGCGGTGCCGTGGGTAGCCTCGAACATGGCCACCGAGTCGCTCAGGTTGGCCCCCGGGGCGATGCCGATGCCGCCCACCTGGGCGGCCAGGGCGTCGGAGATGTAGTCGCCGTTGAGGTTGAGCGTGGCGATCACCGAGTACTCGGCCGGGCGCAGCAGGATCTGCTGCAGGAAGGCGTCGGCGATCGAATCCTTGACGGTGATTTCCTTGCCGGTCTTCGGGTTCTTGAACTTGCACCACGGGCCGCCGTCGATGGGCTGGGCACCGAATTCCTTCTGTGCCAGCGCGTAGCCCCAGTCGCGGAAGCCACCCTCGGTGAACTTCATGATGTTGCCCTTGTGCACCAGCGTCACGTTGGGCTTGTCGTTGTCGATCGCGTACTGGATGGCCTTGCGCACCAGGCGCTCGGTGCCTTCGCGCGACACCGGCTTGATGCCGATGCCCGAGGTGTTCGGGAAGCGGATCTTCTTGACGCCCATTTCCTCGGTGAGGAACTTGATGAGCTTCTTCGCCTTGTCGGTTTCAGCTTCGTATTCGATGCCGGCGTAGATGTCTTCGGAGTTCTCGCGGAAGATGACCATGTTGGTCTTCTCGGGCTCCTTGACCGGCGAAGGCACGCCCTTGAAATACTGGATGGGGCGCAGGCAGACGTAGAGGTCGAGTTCCTGGCGCAGGGCCACGTTCAGCGAGCGGATGCCGCCGCCCACGGGGGTGGTCAGCGGGCCCTTGATCGAGACGACGTATTCGCGCAGGACTTCAAGCGTCTCTTCGGGCAGCCACACGTCAGGGCCGTAGATCTTGGTCGATTTCTCGCCGGCGTAGATCTCCATCCAGTGGATCTTCTTCTTGCCCGCGTAAGCCTTCGCAACGGCCGCATCGACCACCTTGATCATCACCGGCGTGATGTCGAAACCGGTGCCGTCACCCTCGATGTAGGGAATGATGGGCTGGTCGGGAACGTTGAGCGAGAAGTCGGGGTTAACGCTGATCTTCTGCCCACCTTGAGGGACTTTGATGTGCTTGTACATGCTGTCGGCTCCGGACTGCGATAGGTAACGAAAGATTCTATGCCACGGACTCTGTCAACCGACTGACGCAGGCCCACGTTGTCTGCGTGCCGCGCGATGAGCGCGCGGTGGATCCTTAAAACTTTCGAAAGGCAAATCAAATGAACAAGCTTCTGGCCGCTCTGATCGCTTCCCTGTTCGCTGTTGGCGCCTACGCAACCGACGCCAAGTCGGCCAAGCCCGCCGCTTCCGCTGCCAAGGCTGAAGCCAAGGCCGAGAAGAAGGCCGATGCCAAGGCTGACAAGAAGGAAGCCAAGAAGGAAGAAGCCAAGAAGTAATCGGCGTCGCGCTGACTACCGACGGTGGGTTGCCGGAGACGGCGACCTCTTCGTGAAAACGCCCGGTCCGCACCGGGCGTTTTTCATGGCACCACCAGGATAATCCGGCGATCCCCCGCCCTGCGCACACCATGCTGAAACGAAGCCTCCTGCTCGCCCTCTGCCTCGCTGCCTGCGGTGCCCACGTCGCGGCGCAGAACACTCCGCAAAGCCTGCCGACCATCCAGCTCGGCGCCGGCATCCACAACATCAAGGCTCAGGTGGCACAAACGCCGGAGCAGCGACAAACGGGTCTGATGTTCCGCCAGACGATGCCCACCAACGAAGGCATGCTCTTCGTCTTCGAGCAGCCGGCCCAGCAGTGCTTCTGGATGAAGAACACCTTCCTGCCGCTGTCAACGGCCTTCATCGCCGACGACGGCACCATCGTCAACATCGAGGACATGAAGCCCCACTCCCTGGACTCGCATTGCTCGGCACAGCCCGTGCGCTACGTGCTCGAAATGAACCAAGGCTGGTTTGCCAAGCGCGGCATCAAGCCGGGAAGCAAGCTGAAGGGCCGACCTTTCGGGTCTTGAAGCGAAACGAAAAAGGCCGGTGCAAGACCGGCCTTTGGAGCGTCGCGAGACGCGCTCCGCTCAGGCGAAGTTCTTCGCCGCGAAGTCCCAGTTCACGAGCGAGTTCAGGAACACCTCGACGAACTTCGGACGCAGGTTGCGGTAGTCGATGTAGTAGGCGTGCTCCCAGACGTCGATCGTCAGCAGGGCCTTGTCGCCCGTGGTCAATGGGGTGCCGGCGGCGCCCATGTTGACGATGTCGACGCTGCCGTCGGCCTTCTTCACGAGCCAGGTCCAGCCCGAGCCGAAGTTGCCCACGGCGCTCTTGGTGAACGCTTCCTTGAAGGCGGCATAGCTGCCGAACTTCTTGTTGATCGCCTCGGCCAGTGCGCCCGTCGGCTCACCGCCGCCCTGCGGCTTCATGCAGTGCCAGAAGAAGGTGTGGTTCCAGATCTGGGCAGCGTTGTTGTAGATGCCGCCCGACGAGGTCTTGATGATCTCTTCCAGGCTCTTCGACTCGAACTCAGTGCCCTTCTGCAGGTTGTTGAGGTTCACGACATAGGCGTTGTGGTGCTTGTCGTGGTGGTATTCCAGCGTTTCCTTGCTGAGGTGGGGGGCAAGCGCGTCGTGGGCATACGGCAGCGGCGGCAGGGTGTGTTCCATGAGCGAGTCCTTTCGGGAGCAGTCGAGAGAAATTCGCGGGCATTGTAGGCACGCTCACGCGAAGGCGCGCGAGCGATGCGGCACACGGGTCATTCGGCGTCGCGACGCGTCAGGCCCAGCACCGTCGCACGCACCTGCCCGTCCGCGAGTTCCGCGGTGAAGGTCTGCCCTGCGGCCAGTGCCTCGACGCTCGTGAGCGCCCGTCCCTGCTCGTCGCTCAACCACGCATAGCCGCGCGCCAGCACCTGGCGCGGGTCGAGCGCCGCCAGGCGCGCCTCGAGCGAGGCGAGGCGTTGCCGGTGCATGCCCAGCGCCACGGGCAAGGACCGGGCGAGCCGCCCCTGCCACTCGCGACAGGCCTGCCGCTGCTGCGGCACTTGCCGTGCCGCGCGACCCTGCAGGCGTTGCCGCAGCACCGACAGGCGCTCGGCCTGCCGGCGCACCAGGTCGGCCGGCCGCATCAGGCGCAAGGTCGCACGGTCGAGCCGCAGGGCCTGGGTGTCGATGACCTGGTGGACGCGGCGCTCCATCACCCGCGCCACGGCGGCCAGCAGCGCGAGGCCATCCGCCTGCGTCGGCGAGGCGAGTTCGGCCGCCGCTGTCGGCGTCGGTGCGCGCACGTCGGCGGCGAGGTCGGCGAGGGTCACGTCGGTCTCGTGCCCCACCCCGCACAACACGGGCAAGCGGCAGGCCGCGACGGCTCTCACCGCACG
>DASWSY010000652.1:0-26105 GCA_036402415.1 Rhizobacter sp.
AGGCGCAGCGGGCCGCCGTGGGCGACGGTCAGCGGCGCCCCGTTCATCTCCCAGGCCAGCACGGCGTCCTGCAGCGCTGCGATGGGCACCGAGCGCTCGACCACCACGCTCAGCGGGTCGACGCCGTCGGGCAGCTTCTCGCCGCCGGTGCCGGTGAGGTAGAGCATGCCGCTCTTGGCGCCGCCCAGGCGCTCGATCACCGACTTCAACGGCACGCCGGCCCAGATCACGCAGCCGGCGGCGCCCACCTTCCACGGCGTACCGCTCGGCTTGTGCGGGAAGAAGCCGCGGCCGTTGCCGCTGCACTGGAGCACGGTGGCGACCGTCGTGAAGTCGATGGTTTTCAACTGCGCGAGCGTGAGGGTGGCCGGGTTGGCCACGCCTTCGAACGCGACTGCCCAGGCGTCACGGTTGGCGACCACGCTCTCGGGCGGGGCCGGCAGGTTGTTGCGCACGTACAGGCGCTCGGCCGGGGTGACCAGGCTCGCGCCCATGGCGCTGCGCTTGGTCTCGATCGTGCTGCTGCTGTGGATGATGAGGCTGTCGGCATCCTTCCAGGCCGCGTAGGCCGGCAGCTTGGGCGCCGACGGTGCGGCGGGCGGTGCTGCGGGTGCGGGCGTGGCCGGCGCGGTCGCGGCGGTTTGCATGCCGGTGGCACAGCCGGCCAGGGGAACGGCGACGAGTGCGCTTGCGCTCCCGGCGAGAAGTTGGCGGCGGCGGACGTCGGTGGGCAGAGACATGGCGGTCGATCGCTCCAGATAGAGGGTCATTCAGGGAAAGCCCGTGGCGGACACGGGCTTGGCGGGACTGACGGGCGCGAAGCATAGCCGGACACCAACGCGGAAGCCATCGAATCTATTGCTTACACCTTGCGCGATGGCTGTCGCGAAACATGCACGTGTGCTATCGAAAATAGCGAGCGGAAAAGAAGGTGCTGCCTTTGCAACGAAGGCAGGTTCAACAACCCGCACGAGGAACGCCATGTTGGGAATTCGCCATATGCTGGCCGCCTGCTTCTTGATGGGCACCGGCCTGGTACACGCACAGCTCACCGCCATGATCGCGGTGGAGCCCACATCGAAGAAGGATTCACTCGCGGTCGTCACGGCCGTTGTCGAATCGGCCATCAGCAAGGCCACCGGCCAGACCGCCAAGGTCGTCATCAACGAGGACCTGACCGACGTCATGCGGGCCACGCGCACCGGCGAGGTCGACATCTACATCGCGCCGCCGCAGGTGGCGGCCTCGGCGCTCACGCGCGGCTACGAACTCATCGGCTCCACCAACCCGATGGAGCAGTACGTGCTCGTCACGCGCCGCGACAGCAACACCGTCGAAGCGCTGGGCGGGCGACGCCTCTACCTCCCGCAGCAGGACTCGGTCTATTCGTACATGGCGCGTGGCATGCTCAACGCGGCAGGCCTTTCGTTCCAGAACCTGCAGGTCGAATTCGCCCGCTGGCCGAGCGCGGGGCTGGTGGCGGTCGACCTGGGCGTGTTCGACGCCACCGTCGTCCGCCAGAGCGAGTGGGACGACTGGGTGAAGGCCCGCGGCCGCAGCCTGCACGCGGTGTCGACGTCGATCCCCGTGCCGGGCGGACTCTCGGTGGTTGTGCGCAAGACGCTGCCCGAGAAATCGCGCGAGAAGCTGGCGCGCTGGTTCGCCACCAGTGCCAACACCTCGGGGCTGAAGCCCGTGATGGAGCGGGCCGACATGTCGATGTACAAGGCGGTGGCCGAACTCGGCTACTTCACGCCCACGAGCCTGCCGGGTGCCGCGGTCGTCAACGCCAGCGAGGTCCGCAAACTCGTGGCCGAAGGCGCGGTGATCGTCGACACGCGTTCCGAGAAGGAATACAAGGCCAAGCGCATCCCTCAGGCGGTGTTCGTGCCGTACAACGAAAAAAGCCTGAAGGACGTGGCCTTCGATCCCACCAAGGACGACTTCCGCGACCTCGCCAAGCTCGACAAGGACAAGCCCACCATCTTCTCGTGCAACGGCGCGGAGTGCTGGAAGTCGTACAAGGCGTCCAAGGTCGCGGTGGCGGCCGGCTTCACCAAGGTCTACTGGTTCCGCGGCGGCCTGCCCGAATGGGAAGCCACCGGCCTGCAGGTCGCGAAGAACTGAAGCTCGCGGTGGCACACTCGGCGGCTGCTGCGCTGCCGCGTGACGGCGGTGGCGCATGGTCCAACGGTTAGAGAAAGACGCCACCCCATGACCGACAACTTCGCCACCTGCGACTTCTGCGATGCCCACAAGAACGACACCGACGGCGCCTTCCGCGTGCTGCCGCCGGTGTTCCGCGACTATGGCCGTCGCCTGAAATTTGCAGGCCGGGTGACCACTGTCAAATGCTTCGAGGACAACTCGCTCGTCAAGGCCGCGCTCGACACGCTGGGTGAAGGCCGTGTACTGGTGGTCGACGGCGGCGGCTCGCTGCGCCGCGCCCTGGTCGGCGGCAACCTTGGCGCGGCCGGGGCGCGCAATGGCTGGGCGGGCATCGTGGTCGACGGCTGCGTGCGCGACAGCGCCGAACTCGCCGCCTGCGAGCTCGGCATCCGCGCGCTCGCGCTCATGCCGCTTCCCACCGAGAAGAAGAACATGGGCGAGCGCGACGTACCCGTGCAGGTCCAGGGCGTGTGGGTGCGCCCCGGCGATTGGCTCTATGCCGATGAAGACGGCATCGTCGTCAGCGCCACCGCGCTGACCTGATCGTTCTGCACAGCGCGACACGGCCTGCGTCGCGGCGCCAGCCGCGCCATGAGCTGCGCGGCTTCTGAGGCATTTGCCCCATCGTGGGGCTATAGCTCGCGAGACCTTTGCCGATATCCGACGGGATCGGGCCGCTCGTGCCCGGCTTGATCCTTAGGAGGTAGTCCCGTGCGCTGGTTCGAACGACTCAAACTTTCCCATCGACTCATCGCCGCGTTCGGCGTGGGGATCGTGCTGACGATCCTGCTGGGCGCGGGTGCGGTGTGGCAGCTCGGACGCGTCAACCACGTGGCCGCCGACCTGCAGTCGCACTGGATGCCCTCGGTGCGCGCCGCGCTCGAATGGCGTGCCGACCTCCAGGCCATCCGGCTGGGCACCCTGCAGCATGCGACGGCCGCCAACGAGCGTGAGAAGCGCCGTCATGCCGCGGTGGTCGCCGCGGCGCTGGAGCAGTACGCCAAGCATGGCGCGGAGTTCGAGGCCCTGGGCACGCTCGACGAGCAGAAGAAGCTCATGGCCGAGCTGCGCACGCTCAACGAGTCGTTCATCGGCATCACCAAGCAGGTCCTGGAGGTGTCGAGCCAGGAAGGCAACGACGCTGCGATGGCGCTGCAGAACAGCGAGATGCGCCCGCGTGCCCAGCAGGTCGAGACGCGCATGGACCGCTTGGTGGAACTGAGCATCGAGGGCGGCAACGCGGCCGCGGCGAGCAGCGAGCGTGCGTACAAGATCAGCCGGGCCGCGCTGGCCGCGGGCGTGGTGCTGTCGGTGCTGCTGGGCCTGGGCCTGGCGGCGGGGGTCACGCGCTCGGTGCTGCGCCAGCTCGGCGGCGACCCGGCCTATGCCGCGTCCGTGGTGGAGCGTGTGGCCTCGGGCGACCTCACGGTGCAGATCGCCACCCGCGAGAACGACCAGACCAGCCTGCTCGCCAGCATGCAGCGCATGGTCCAGAACCTGTCGGGCATCGTCTCCGGCGTGCGAAGCGGCGCCGAATCGATCTCCACCGCGTCGACGGAAGTGGCGAGCGGCAACCTCGACCTCTCGGCGCGCACCGAGGCGCAGGCCGCCAACGTGCAGCAGACGGCGGCCACCCTGCACGAGCTCTCCAGCACCGTGCGTAGCAACGCCGACGCGTCGCGCAATGCAACCTCGATGGCGGCCAGCGCCTCCGAGATCGCCGTGAAGGGCGGTTCGGTGGTCGGCGAGGTGGTGCAGCAGATGGAGCAGATCACGAGCGCCTCCAAGCGCATCGGCGAGATCATCGGCGTGATCGACGGCATTGCCTTCCAGACCAACATCCTGGCGCTGAACGCGGCGGTGGAAGCTGCGCGGGCCGGCGAGCAGGGCCGCGGCTTCGCGGTCGTGGCAGCCGAGGTGCGCAGCCTCGCGCAGCGCTCGGCCGAAGCGGCGAAGGAAATCAAGGTGCTGATCCGCAACAGCGAAGAGCGCGTGGAAGCCGGCTCGACGCTGGCCAACGACGCCGGCCGCATCATGCAGGAAGTGGTGGCCTCGGTGCGCGAGGTGTCGGGCACGATCCGCGCGATCGCCGACGCGACCGTCGAACAGTCCAGCGGGCTCGAACAGGTCAACACCTCGGTGAGCCAGATGGACAGCGCCACCCAGCACAACGCTGCGCTGGTGGAGCAGTCGTCGGCCGCGGCCGAGAGCCTGAAGCAGCAGGCTCAGGCGCTGAGCCAGGCGGTCAGCGTGTTCCGGATCGCCTGACGCCGGCGCGTCCCCAGCATGAAGGATGCGGGGACGCCCGCGTCCTGCCGACACTGCCTTGACCGTGGCCGCTGGCCGGTCCGGGCAGGAGTCGAGCATGAACGCGCCCACCATCATCTCTCGCACCGATTGGGGTGCTGCGCCATTCAGGGGTTCGCCTGAGCCCCTGGGCACCGTGAAGAACATCGTGGTCCACCACGCGGCCGGTTTCGCCGCGGCTGACGTGGTCACCGGCAAGAAGCGCGTGCGCGACGTGCAGAGGCTGCACCAGGAGCGCAGAGGCTGGCGCGACATCGGCTACCACTTCCTCATCGATGCAGCGGGCAACGTCTACCAGGGCCGCCCCTTCTTTCGCGGCAAGGCGCTGCGCGACCTCCCGCAGTTCGCCATCGGTGCGCATGTGCTCAACATGAATCCGCGCAAGCTCGGCATCTGCCTGCTGGGCTGCTTTCATCCCCCAGCGGGTGGCTGCAACGACCAGCCTTCCGAGCTGGCTCTCGCGTCGCTGGAAGCGCTGGCGCGCTTCGTCTGCGTGAACTACCGGGCCGATCCGCGCGAGATCAAGACCCATCGCGACTTCCTGTCGACCGACTGCCCGGGCGACCTGCTGTTCGAGGCCGTGGCCGCGATGCGGGCCAGGCTCTCGACCGACTTGCACCCGGCATGAGCCGGGCTCAGCGCAGCACTTCCAGCAGGCGGTCCAGCCCGCCTTCGTTGATGGCAACCATCGCCTGCTCGCGCACCTTGGGCTTGGCGTGGTAGGCCACCGAAAGGCCCGCCTCGCCCATCATCGGCAGGTCGTTGGCCCCGTCGCCCACGGCGATGCCCTGGCTCGGCGCGATGCCGAGCTGCGCGCAGGTGGCGAGGAACATCTTGCGTTTTTCTTCCCCGTCGCAGATGTCGCCCGAGGGCTGGTCGACCATGCGGCCGGTGAGGGCGCCGTCCTGCACCTCGAGCACGTTGCTGCGGGTGTAGTCGATGCCGAGCCGGTCGCGCACGTGGTCGGTGAAGAAGGTGAAGCCGCCCGAGACCAGCAGCACCTTCAGGCCGGCCGTCTTGCAGGCCTGGACCAGTTCCTGTGCGCCAGGGTTGAGCCGAAGGCGCTGGTCCAGCACCTCCTGCATGGCGCTCACCGGCACGCCCTTGAGCAGCGTCACGCGGCGACGCAGGCTTTCCTTGTAGTCGGCGATCTCGCCTCGCATCGCGGCCTCGGTGATGGCGGCGACCTCGGCCTTGCGGCCGGCGGCATCGGCGATCTCGTCGACGCACTCGATGTTGATCAGCGTCGAGTCCATGTCGAAGGCGATGAGCTTGAAGTCCGCGAGCTTGAGCGGCGGCGTGAAGCGCTGGATGACGAGGCCGGGGGCGAATTCTTTTGCGGACATGGGCGCGGTCGTGTGGTTCAGGCGGGTTGCTTGGAGGTCGGGGTGCCGAGCGAGCGCAGCACGTCGCGGATGAGCTGCGCGCGGTCCTTCGGGTCGGGCGTCTCGCGCTCGATGCGCAGTTTCTCGTTGCCCGCGAGCTTGATGTGGCGGTTCTTCTGCACGAGCTCGATGATGCGCATCGCGTCGATCGGCGGGTTGGGCCGGAAGCTGATCACCATGGCCGACCTGCCGGCGTCGATCTTGGCCACGCCATAGGGCTTGGCCAGCACGCGCAGGCGGTGCACGTCGAAGAGCGTCTGCCCCTGCGGCGGCAGCTTGCCGAAGCGGTCGGTGATCTCTTCCAGCATCGCGTCGATCTGCTCGGCCTTGTCGGCGGTGGCCAGGCGCTTGTAGAGCGAGAGCCGGGTGTGCACGTCGCCGCAGTAGTCGTCGGGCAGGAGCGCGGGCGCGTGCAGGTTGATCTCGGTCGTGGCGGAAAGCGGCGACAGCAGGTCGGGCTCCTTGCCCGCCTTCAGCGAACGCACCGCCTCGGCGAGCATGTCGTTGTAGAGCTGGAAGCCGACTTCCATCATGTTGCCGCTCTGGTTCTCGCCCAGCACCTCGCCGGCGCCGCGGATTTCCAGGTCGTGCATTGCCAGGTAGAAGCCGGAGCCGAGCTCTTCCATGTTCTGGATGGCTTCGAGACGTTGCGCGGCCTGCTTGGTGAGGCCTTCGACGTCGGGCACCAGCAGGTAGGCATACGCCTGGTGGTGCGAGCGGCCCACGCGCCCGCGCAGCTGGTGCAGCTGCGCGAGGCCGAACTTGTCGGCACGGCTGATGACGATGGTGTTGGCGCTCGGCACGTCGATGCCGGTCTCGATGATGGTCGAGCACAGGAGGACGTTGTGGCGCTGGGCCACGAAGTCGCGCATCACCCCCTCGAGCTCGCGCTCGGGCATCTGGCCGTGGGCGACGGCGATGCGCGCTTCGGGCAGCAGCTCCTGCAGCTTCTGGCGCCGGTTCTCGATGGTCTCGACCTCGTTGTGCAGGAAGTAGACCTGGCCGCCGCGCTTGAGCTCGCGCAGCACCGCTTCGCGGATCACGCTCGTGCCTTCGGTGCGCACGAAGGTCTTGATGGCCAGCCGCCGCTGCGGTGCGGTGGCGATCACGCTCAGGTCGCGCAGGCCTTCGAGGGCCATGCCCAGCGTGCGCGGGATCGGCGTGGCGGTCAGCGTGAGCACGTCGACCTCGGCACGCATCGCCTTGATGGCTTCCTTGTGGCGCACCCCGAAGCGATGCTCCTCGTCGATCACGAGCAGGCCCAGGCGCTTGAACTTCACCTTGTCGCTGATCAAGGCGTGCGTTCCGACCACGATGTCGACGGTGCCGTCGGCCAGGCCTTCGAGCGTGGTCTTGACCTCCTTGCTGGAGCGAAAGCGCGAGATCTCGGCCACGCGCACCGGCCACTTGCCGAAGCGGTCGGCGATGTTCTGGTAGTGCTGCTCGGCCAAGAGCGTGGTGGGCGCGAGGATGGCGACCTGCTTGCCGCCGGTGACGGCGACGAAGGCGGCGCGCAGGGCCACCTCGGTCTTGCCGAAGCCCACGTCGCCGCAGATGAGCCGGTCCATCGGCCGGGGCGACACCATGTCCTGGATGACGGCGTGGATCGCCGCTTTCTGGTCGGGTGTCTCCTCGAAGCCGAAGCTCGTGGCGAACGCTTCGTAGTCGTGCGGCTGGAAGCGGAACGCAAAACCTTCGCGGGCTGCGCGGCGTGCGTAGAGGTTGAGCAGCTCGGCGGCGGTGTCGCGCACCTGCTCGGCGGCGCGGCGCTTGGCCTTTTCCCACTGGCCCGAGCCCAGCTTGTGCAGTGGCGCTTCTTCCGGGCTCACGCCGGTGTAGCGGCTGATGAGGTGGAGCTGCGAGACGGGGATCTTGAGCGTCGCCTTGTCGGCGTATTCGAGGATCAGGAACTCGCTCGGTCCGTCGCCCAGGTCGATGTTCTCCAGGCCCACGTAGCGCCCGATGCCATGGTTCAGGTGCACCACCGGGTCGCCGACTTTCAGCTCCGACAGGTCCTTGATCAGCGTGTTGACGTCGCTCGCCTGCTCCTGCTTGCGCTTGCGCCGTGCGGTCGGCGTGGTCGCGAAGAGCTCGGTCTCGGTGACGAACTGGACGTTCTTGTCCGGCTCGGTCCAGAAGAAGCCTTCGGCCATCGGCGCCACGGCGATGGCGTAGCGCTCGTCACCGCTTTCGAACTCGGCGAGGCTCTTGACCGACGGCGGCTCGATCTTGTTGTCGCGCAAGAGCTCCAGCAGGCTTTCGCGGCGGCCTTCGCTTTCGGCGACCACGAGCACGCGGTGCGGCGTGGCACCCAGGTGCAGTTGCAGGCGCTTGAGCGGATCGGGTGCACCGCGGTCCACGCTCAGGTCGGGCAGCGGGCGCGCCCACTCGACCGGCTCCTTTCCGCGCACCGCGAGCAGCGCATGTGCTTTGGCGAGCGTGAAGAAATCTTCCGGCTTCAGGAACAGGTCTTCCGGCGGCAGGATGGGCCGCTCGCGGTCGTGCTGGAGAAAGCGGTGGCGCTCGCGGGTGTCGGTCCAGAAACGCTTGAGCGCTTCGTCGATCTCGCCGTGCAGCACCACCGCGGCGCTGGCGCCGAGGTACTCGAAGATCGTCGCCGTGCTGTCGAAGAAGAGCGGCAGGTAGTACTCGATGCCCGCGGTGGCGATGCCGGCGCCGATGTCCTTGTAGAGCCGCACCTTCGTCGGGTCGCCTTCGATCTTCTCTCGCCAGCGCGAGCGGAAGGCCGCGCGCGCTTCTTCGTCCATCGGGAACTCGCGGCCGGGCAGCAGGCGCACCTCCGGCACGGGATACAGGCTGCGCTGGCTGTCGGGGTCGAAGGTGCGGATGCTGTCGACCTCGTCGCCGAAGAGGTCCACGCGGTAGGGCACGAGCGAGCCCATCGGGAAGAGGTCGATCAGCCCGCCGCGCACCGCGTATTCGCCGGGCGAGACGACCTGGCTCACGTGCTGGTAGCCGGCGAGCGTGAGCTGCGCCTTGAGTGCGGCCTCGTTGAGCTTGGTCTTCTGCTTGAAGTGGAAGGTGTAGCCGGCGAGAAAGCTCGGGGGCGCCAGGCGCACGAGGGCGGTCGAGGCGGGCATGAGCACCACGTCGACCTCGCCCTGCTGGATGCGCCACAGCGTGGCCAGGCGCTCGGAGATCAGGTCCTGGTGCGGCGAGAAGGTGTCGTAGGGCAGCGTCTCCCAGTCGGGGAACACGGCCACGCGCAGCTCGGGCGCGAAGAAGGGCAGTTCGCCCTCCAGGCGCTGGGTGTCGGCCGGCTCCGCGGTGACGATCGCGGTGATCTGCCCTGCCGCCTTTCGAGACTGCGCGAAGCGCGCCAGCAGCAAGGCATCGGCCGAGCCGAAGGGGCGGGGCAGGGTGAAGCGTTTTCCGGGAGCGAGCGACGGGAGTTGCATTCGAGGGGTGCGACACAAAACAAACACGCCCCGGTTGGGCGTGTCCCCCGGGGCGATTCGAGGGCGAATTATAGAATTCGCACCCTTTTCAGCCTGCTGACATGAGCCCATCCCCCGTCGATCTGTACGCCTTGGTGCCTTGCGCTGGCGTCGGTGAACGCGCGGGTGCCGGCGGGCCCAAGCAATACGCCGTGGTGGCGGGCAAGCCGATGGTGCAGCACACGCTCGATGCCCTGGCCCGGGTGGCGCGCCTGCGCCAGACGCTGGTGGTGCTGAGCCCGCAGGACGATCAGTTCACGCGCCACGTGCCCGATGCCACCGCCTGGCTGGCCAGGGTGGGGGGCGCCAGCCGCGCGTTGACGGTGGCCCATGGCCTGGCCGATCTGCTGGCGCGAGGCGCCAGGGCCGAGGACTGGGTGCTGGTGCATGACGCCGCCCGCTGCCTCGTGCAGCCACAGTGGATCGACGCGCTGATCGATGCGTGCGTGAACGACCCGGTGGGGGGGCTGCTCGCATTGCCGCTCGCCGACACGCTGAAGGCCGAGACGGCCGGCCGCGTGAGCGCCACCGTCGACCGCGCGCGCAAGTGGGCCGCACAGACGCCGCAGATGTTCCGCATCGGCCTGCTCCAGGAGGCGCTGGCCCGTGCCGGCGATGCGGTCACCGACGAAGCGAGTGCGATCGAGGCGCTGGGCCATGCCCCGCTGCTCGTGCCGTGCTCGATGGAGAACTTCAAGATCACCTGGCCGGCCGATTTCGCGCTGGCCGAACGTTTGCTGAGGACACGCCCATGACGCTCAAACCCCAGGTGCCGCGCTGGCGCATCGGCGAAGGCTGGGACACGCACGCGCTCGTCACCGGCCGCAAGCTCATCCTGGGCGGGGTGGAGATCCCGCACACGCACGGCCTGCAAGGCCATTCGGACGCCGACGCGCTGTGCCACGCGGTCACCGATGCGCTCTTCGGTGCGGCGGCGCTCGGCGACATCGGTCGCCATTTTCCCGACACCGACCCGCAGTTCCGCGGTGCCGATTCGCTGGCGCTGCTGACCGAAGCCGGCCGGCGCGTGAAGGCCGCCGGCTGGATCATCGGCAACGTCGACAGCACCATCATTGCCCAGGCGCCGAAGATGGCGCCGCACATCCAGCCCATGCGCCAGCGCATCGCGATCGCGCTCGGCATTCCGGTCGAGCAGGTCAACGTGAAGGCGAAGACGGCCGAGGGCATGGGCCCGGTGGGGCGCGGCGAATCGATCGAGGCCCGTGCGGTGTGCCTGCTGGTCAAGGCCTGACCGGCGGCCGGTGCGTCAAAGCGCCAGCACGTCGATCGTCGGCGGCACCCCGAAGCGCAAGGGCAGCAGGTCCATGCCGATGCCGGGCGTGACGAACACACGCGCATGGGGCAGCGTGTAGAGGCCCTGTTCGAAACCGCCACGGTTGTTGCGCCCGAGCATGTGCGCCGTCAGCAGCGGCACCTGCACCTGGCCGCCGTGCGTGTGGCCGGCCAGCACCAGCGCCGCGGTGCCCGGCGTCATGCGGATGGCGACGTCGGGGTTGTGCGTGAGCAGCACCCGGCGCGTGGCGGGCGCGGCGGGCGGGTCGATCTCCACGTGGCGCAGATGCGTGATGGCCAGGCCGGCGTAGAGGTCGCCGATGCCGATGAGCGCGCAGCGGCCGAGCGGCACCTCGCGGCTTTCGACGAGTTGCACGTTGGCGCTGCGCAGGGCGTCGCGCAAGTCCTCGGCGAGGGGCGGGCCCGGCATCTGCTCGTCGTGGTTGCCCAGCACGCCGAACACGGGGTACCTGATCTGCTGCAGCGGGGCGAAGGTCTTGGCCAGGTCGCGCGGCGGGCCGAAGGTCCAGTCGCCGGCGACGAGCACGGCGTCGATCGGCAGGGTGTTGAGCCGGTCGATCAGCCGCTGCAGGTCGTCGGCCCGCGTGAACTTGCCGAAGTGGATGTCGGAGATCAGCGCCACCTGGGCGCCGCACTCGTGGCCGAGCACCGTCTCGCGCACCACCAGCCGCTCCGGCTCGATGAAGCGTGCCCAGGCGATGGCGGTGCAGCCGAGCAGGGCGCCGAGGCCGAGTGATGCCCCCACCCTGCGCCGGGCACGCAGGGCACGCACGGATCGCCAGGCCAGCCAGCCCATCAGGGGCCACACGCCCCACAGCCCCCAGTACAGGCTCAGGTGCCAGAGCGAGTGCCGCTCGTAGCCGGGCGAATGCCACGTGTCGCGGAAGTCGTTCCACACCAGCAGCACGAAGAGCGTCGACACCGCCGTGAGGCCGACGATGGCGGCACGCCGCGGTGCGCTGATCGGTGAAGGCTCGGGCCGGCTCCCGGCGCGCCTCATGGCGCCTTTTTCAGCCGAACGTGGGCGACGAGGCCGCCATCCATCGCGTTGGCGAGCTCGAAGCTGCCACCCATGCGGGCGACCGACTTCTCCACGATCGCAAGGCCCAGGCCCGCGCCCGTGGCCGCCGTGCGCGCCGCATCGCCGCGGAAGAAGGGCGTGGTGAGCTGCTTGAGCTTCTCGGGCGCCACGCCCGGCCCGTGGTCGCGCACCGAGAGGATCACCCACGGCCCGGTGCGCGCGTAGCTCACCTGCACGCGCGCGATGCCGGTGTCGGTGGAGCGGCCATAGCGGCGCGCGTTCTCGAACAGGTTCTGGAACACACGCCCCAGCTCCACCTCGTCGGCCATCACCTTGGCATCGATCGCCACACGCGAGCTGATGCGGATCTGCGAAGGATCGCGGAAGCCCTGCATCTCGCGCTCGACCAGGCTCGACACGTGCACCGGCACCAGCTTGGTCTCGCCGGGGCGGGCGTAGTCCATGAACTTGTCGATGATGGCGTCGAGCTGGTCGATGTCCATGGCCATGTTCTTCTTGGCTTCTTCGTCCTGCACGCTCATCTCGGCTTCGAGCCGCAGGCGCGCCAGCGGCGTGCGCAGGTCGTGCGAGATGCCGGCGAGCATGACGGCGCGGTCTTCCTCGACCTTGGCGAGTTCGCGCGCCATGCGGTTGAAGCCCATGTTGACCTGGCGGATCTCGCTCGTGAGCGTGTTCTCGTCGAGCTGCGATTCGTATTCGCCGTCACGGATGCGGCTGGCGGCGAAGGAGAGGTCGCGCAACGGCTGGTTGATGAGGCGCGCAATGGCGGCCGAGCCGAGCACGGTTGCGAGCAGCGCGATCGTGACCCACAACGCCCAGCTGCTGCCGGCCATCATGCGCACCTTGGTCGGGTCGGCCTGCAGCCAGTAGGCGTCTTTCTCGACCGAGAAGCCGACCCACAGGCCCGCCACGCCGTTGACCGAACCTGCCACCACCGTGTCGGCCCCCAGGCGCGAGTGCAGCTCGTCGCTGATGGTCTTGGAGAAGCGGTCGCCTGCAAACGGCTCCCACTTGTCGCCCGGCTCGCGCGGCACGATCTGCACCGATTCGGCGGTGGCCATGGTCTTCACGAGCGTGACGCGGTTGATGTCGTCGACGTATTTCATCGACGCACGCGACAGGTTCACGAGGCTTGCCACCTGCTGAGCCTGCTGCACCGCGCGCGGCTCGAACTCGAGCGCGCGGAAGGTCTGCACCCACGCGAACACGCCGCCCATCAGCAGGATGGCGAGCAGGAAAAAAGTGCGCCAGAAAAGGCTCAATGCAACGGCCTTCCGGGGCACGACATCGGGCAGGCCCTCGGGCACCGTGGGTGCAAAAAAAGGCCCCGACCTGGAGCCCTTGCCTGGCTTCTTCCGGTCAGGCCGCGCCATCAGGGACGAAGACATAGCCCACGCCCCACACGGTCTGGATGTAGCGAGGTTGAGACGGGTCCGGCTCGATCATCTTGCGCAGGCGCGAGATCTGCACGTCGAGGCTGCGGTCGAAGGGCTCGAACTCGCGGCCACGGGCCAGTTGCGCGAGCTTGTCGCGCGACAGCGGCTGGCGCGGATGGCGCACCAGGGCCTTGAGCATGGAGAACTCGCCGGTCGTCAGCGCGATCTGTTCACCGTCCTTGGACAGGCGGCGCAGGGCGAGGTCGAACTCGAAGGGGCCGAAGGTGACGGTCTGCGCATCCTTGGCCGGTGCGCCTGGTGCCTCCATCGCAGGGCGGCGGCGCAGCACGGCGTGGATGCGGGCGAGCAGTTCGCGCGGGTTGAAGGGCTTGGGCAGGTAGTCGTCGGCACCGACCTCCAGGCCGACGATGCGGTCGACGTCTTCCACCTTCGCGGTGAGCATGATGATGGGCGTCACGTCGTTGGCGGCACGCAGGCGACGGCAGATCGAGAGGCCGTCTTCGCCCGGCAGCATGAGGTCGAGCACGATCAGGTCGACCGTCTCGCGCGTCAGCACGCGGTTCAGCGCCTTGGAGTCTTCGGCCAGCAGCACTTCGAAGCCCTCTTGCGTGAGGTAGCGGCGCAGCAGGTCGCGGATGCGGGCATCGTCGTCCACCACGACGACGCGGTCGGGGCGGGCATTGGGCGTGGGCGTCATGTGGCGTCTCCGAATTTGTAACAGCGGCGATTGTGCTCAGGTTCAACCGGCGTTTTCGGGGTGCCTGACCACTTGTTACAAATCTATGACGCCCGGGCGCCGAGGGGAAGCAAAGCTTTGTGAAGCCCTGCCGGCGTGTCGACCAAGCGTGGGCGGGCCACGTTAGGCTCGATATCCGACTTGGATGCCTGAAAGGAGTTTCTGCATGACCCGCATCACCCGCACGCCGGCCCTGGCCGTAGCCCTCGCTGCCGCGCTGCTGAGTTCGACCGCGATGGCCACCACCCCGCCGCCGCAGAACGTGGTGGGCCTCGCGTCGAGCGCGAGCATCGAGGTGACGAAGGACGTGTTGAGCGTGACGCTGTCGACCACGCGTGACGGTGTCGACGCCGGCGCGGTGCAGTCGCAGCTCAAGCAGGCGCTGGATGCCGCGCTCGCTGAAGCCAAGCGGGCCGCCAAGCCGGGCCAGATCGAGGTGCGAACGGGCAATTTCTCGCTCTTCCCGCGTTACTCCGACAAGGGACGCATCACCGGCTGGCAGGGCACGGCGGAGCTCAACCTGGAAGGCAAGGACATTCCGGGCATCGCGCAGCTCACCGGGCGCATCAACACCATGACGATCGCCCGCGTGGGCACCTCGCTGTCGCGCGAGCAGCGCGAGAAGGTGGAGGGCGAGGCCACGGCCGAGGCCGTGGCGCGCTACAAGGCGCGAGCAGCCGAATCGGCGCGGCTCTTCGGATTCTCGGGCTACCTGCTCCGCGAGGTGCAGATCAACAGCAACGAGCCGCCGATGTATGCCAGCGCACCGATGATGCGGGCAAAGACGATGGCGGCCGACGCGGCCGAGTCCTTGCCGGTGGAGCTGGGCAAGGGCACCGTGACCGTGACGGTCAGCGGCACCGTTCAGCTCACGAAATAGGCGCCCGTGGATCCGGCCTCGACGACTACTGCGCGACCCAGCCGCCGTCGACGTTCCAGGCCACGCCGCGGATCTGGTCGGCGGCCGGCGAGCTCAGGAACACCGCCAGTTCGCCAAGCTGCTCGGGCGTGACGAACTGCAGCGACGGCTGCTTCTCGCCCAGCAGCTCCACCTTGGCCTTCTCGACGGGAATGCCTTCACGGGCGGCACGGTCGTCGATCTGCTTCTGCACCAGGGGCGTGAGCACCCAGCCCGGGCAGATGGCGTTCGACGTGATGCCGGTGGTGGCCGTCTCGAGCGCGATCGACTTGGTGAAGCCCACGATGCCGTGCTTGGCCGCCACGTAGGCCGACTTCTGCGCCGAGGCCACGAGGCCGTGGGCCGAGGCGATGTTGATGATGCGGCCCCAGTTCTTGCGGCGCATGCCCGGGATGGCCAGGCGCGTGGTGTGGAAAGCGGAGCTGAGGTTGATGGCGATGATCGCGTCCCACTTGGCGACGGGGAAGTCCTCGACTGGCGCCACGTGCTGGATGCCGGCGTTGTTGACGAGGATGTCGACGCCGCCGAAGTCCTTGTCGGCGTAGGCCATCATGGCCTCGATCTCGGCGGGCTTGCTCATGTCGGCGCCGTGGTAGCCGGCCTTCACGCCCAGCGCTGCGACCTGCGCACGGGCGGGCTCGACATCGCCGAAGCCGTTGAGCACCACGTTGACGCCCTGGCGCGCCAGGCACAGCGCCACGCCGAGGCCGATGCCGCTGGTGGAGCCGGTGACGAGTGCAGTTTTCCCTTTCAGCATGGTCGAACCTCCGATTGAAATACAGTGCGGCGGATCTTAGAGCCGCTCCCACTCTCCTCCACGCCATGCACGAACCACGCCTGAACCATGTGCAGTGCCTTGACCCGCAAGGCCTGCATCGCATGGCCTATTGGGAATGGGGCGACCCGGCGAACGCGAAGGTGCTGGTGTGCGTGCACGGCCTGTCGCGGCAGGGGCGCGACTTCGACACGCTGGCACGGGCGATGAGCGCCGAGTACCGGGTGGTGTGCCCCGACGTCGTCGGCCGCGGCCAGTCCGACCGGCTGGCAGACCCGTCCGGATACCAGATCCCTGCCTATGCGGCGGACATGGTCACCTTGCTGGCGCGTCTGAACGCCGGCACGGTGCACTGGGTCGGCACGTCCATGGGCGGGCTGATCGGCCTGGTGGTCGCGGCGCTCAAGGGCTCGCCCATCTCGAAGCTGGTGCTGAACGATGTCGGGCCCGTGATCGAACTCGACGCGCTGGCGCGCATCGGCACCTACCTCGGCGCCCCCTTGCGCTGGAAGACGCTCGACGAAGCGGCCGACGCGCTGTGGGCCATCTCGCAGGGCTTCGGGCCGCACACCCGCGAGCAGTGGCTGGAGCTCACCCGGCCGATGATCAAGCCCGAGGGCGATGGCTTCGTGCCGCATTACGACCTCAGCATCGCGGCACCTTTCCGCAGCCTCACGCCGGAGCTCATCAAGGCCGGCGAAGCGCAGATCTGGGCCATGTACGAGAGCCTGCGCTGCCGGGTGCTGCTGCTGCGCGGCGCCGAGTCCGACCTGCTCTCGCCGGCGACCGCCAAGGCCATGACCGAGCGCGGGCCGAAGGCCGAACTGCACGAGTTCGCCGGCGTGGGCCATGCGCCGATGCTGAACTCGGCCGACCAGATCGCCGTGGTGCGGGAGTTCCTGCTCCGCCCGTGATGCGTCCATGAAGACCGTTCCGTCGGAGGGCCGCGCGCCTGCTGCCGCCATCGTCCAGCTCGCCGACGTCGACCCCGACGACACCCGCGAAGCCGAGGTCTCGCAGCTCGCCCGTGCCCGCGCGTTCGCCGAGCCGCTGCTCACCGGGCAGGTGCTCGACACCGGCGAAGACGCGCTCGTGCACGCCGAGGGCGTGGCGGGCATCCTGCTGGGCGTGGGGGCGGCGCCATCGATGGCCGCGGCCGCCTACCTGGTGTACGCCGGCGACTACCTGTCCAAGCCGGACGAGATGGTGAGCAAGGCCTTCGGGCCGTCCTACGCCGGGCTCGTCACCCACACGCGCAAGCTGGTGCAGATCCAGCGCGCCGCACGCGAGGCACGGGTGCACGACGAGAAGCGCGCCGAGCAGACCGAGCGGGTGCGCAAGATGCTGCTCGCCTTCTCGCGCGACCTGCGGGTGGTGCTGCTGCGCCTGGCCTCGCGGCTGCAGACGCTGCGGCACTACGCGTCGAGCAAGCGGCCCTGCCCGCAGCTTCTGGCGCGCGAGTCGATGCAGGTGTTCGCCCCGCTCGCCAACCGGCTGGGCATCTGGCAGATCAAGTGGGAGATGGAAGACCTGGCCTTCCGCTTCCTGGAGCCCGAGTCGTACCGCATGGTCGCCAGGCTCCTCGACGAGAAGCGTGTCGAGCGCGAGCAGGGCGTGGAGGCCTTCCGCCAGCTGCTCGGCGACGAGCTCGCCCGCGCCGGCCTGAAGGCCGAAGTGCAAGGGCGGCCGAAGCATCTCTACAGCATCTGGAAAAAGATGCGCGGCAAGGGCCTGGACATCCACCATGTGTTCGACGTGCGCGCCGTGCGCGTGATCGTGGCCGACGTGCGCGACTGTTATGCGGTGCTCAGCCGGGTCCACGAGCTCTGGCAGCCGGTGGCCGGCGAGTTCGACGACTACATCGCCAAGCCCAAGGCGAATGGGTACCAGTCGCTGCACACGGTGGTGCTCGATGCGCTGGAACGGCCGGTGGAGGTGCAGATCCGCACCCGGGCCATGCACGAGCACGCCGAGCACGGCGTGGCGGCGCACTGGGCCTACAAGGAGGCGGGGGCGAAGGGCTATGCCGGGGTCACGGCCGCGGGCGACTTCGACGCCCAGGTGGCCGAGGCGCGCAAGGCGGTGCTGCGCCAGCTTCTCGCATGGGAGCGCGATTTCGTCGAGGCCGGCCAGGAGGGTGGAGAAGAGGCGGAGCTCAAGCAAGGTGTCTTCGACGACCGCATCTACGTCTTCACGCCGCAGGCCGCGGTGATCGAACTGCCAGCCGCTGCCACGCCGATCGACTTCGCGTATGCGGTGCACACCAACCTCGGCCACCGCTGCCGCGGGGCCAAGGTCGACGGCGTGATGGTGCCGCTCAACACGGCGCTGCAGAGCGGGCAGACCGTCGAGGTGAGCACGGTCAAGGAGGGCGGGCCGTCGCTCGACTGGCTGAACACGGAGCTCGGCTACCTGCAGAGCCAACGTTCGCGCGCGAAGGTGAGGGCGTGGTTCAACGCCCTGGCCCTGCAAGACACGATCGCCCGCGGCCGCGAGGCGGTCGAGAAGCTGCTGCAGCGCGAGGGCAGGACGGCGATGAAGCTCGACGACCTGGCCACGCAGCTCGGCTTTCGCAACGCCGACGCACTCTTCGAAGTGGTCGGCAAGGACGAGTTCTCGCTGCGCAACATCGAGAACCTGTTGCGCCCGGCCGAGCCCGCGCCGCCTGCCGACGACACCATCACCCTGCGCAAGCCGCGTGCCGATGGCGAAGGCAAGGGCGGGGTGCTGGTGGTGGGCGTCGAGAGCCTGCTCACGAGCCTGGCGCGTTGCTGCCGGCCGGCGCCGCCCGATGTCATCAGCGGCTACGTGACGCGAGGCAAGGGGGTGGCCATCCACCGTGCCGATTGCGTGAACTTCCGCCAGATGGCGGGCCGCACGCCCGAGCGCGTGATCAGCGTCGCCTGGGGCGCGCCGCGGGGCGACCGGCCGGCGCTGTACCCGGTCGACGTGCTGGTCGAGGCGGCCGACCGGCATGGGCTGCTGCGCGACATCTCCGAGGTGTTCGCCAAGGACAAGATGAACGTCACCGGTGTGAGCACCCAGACGATCAGGGGTCCCCTGGGGCCCACCGCCTGGATGACGTTCACGGTCGAGGTGGCCGACTCGGCGAGGCTGGCGCAGGTGCTGGGGCAGGTGGCACGAATTCCCGGCGTGCGTGGCGCCCGCCGCAAATGACGGCTTCTTGAAGTGAGTCGACCGGTGCTATAGTCACGGGCTCGGGCGATTAGCTCAGTGGTAGAGCGCCTCTTTGACGTGGAGGATGTCGGGAGTTCGACCCTCTCATCGCCCACCAAACACACGTCAGACCTGAAGAGCCCGTCCCGCAAGGAACGGGCTCTTTTCATTCGGCCTCGGGAGCTTGTGCATGGAGATGACGCCGCGACGCCAGCAGATGATCGATGCGCACGTGGCCGAGACCCGTGCGCTGATGGCCGACTATGCCTTCCAGCTCAACGATCTGGTGCGCTTCGCGCTGTCGGCGTCCCAGGAAAAGCGTCAGAAGGTCTACTACCCGATGGACCCGGTCAACGAGGGCATCCGCAACTGGCGTGGCCTGCAGCAGAAGCTGGCGAAGATCTCGGCCGAGGTCGACGCGACCGCGAAGCGCCTGGGCGAGCCACCCTTCGATCCCGAGTCCCCAGCCGGCGACGACCCTGCATGAGGGCCCGTGTGGCGGCCGGGAAAACCCTTCGCGGCCCGCAGGGGGCGGCTTCTAGAATCTTTTTCGCACACCTGCACACAGGTTCGACAGGAGTTCACTGAATGGCCCAATCCCGCCGCCCATCGGCTTCTGACGACGGCAGCGCCGACGGCAAGAGCAGCCAGCGCGTTCTGAAGAAGTACCCGAATCGCCGCCTGTACGACACGCAGACCAGCAGCTACATCACCCTGGCCGACGTCAAGAAGATGGTGCTCGAAGGGCAGGACTTCGTGGTGCGGGATGCCAAGACCTCGGACGACCTGACGCGCAGCATCCTGCTTCAGATCATCCTGGAGGAAGAGACCGGGGGCGTGCCGATGTTCTCGTCGCAGATGCTGGCGCAGATCATCCGTTTCTACGGCCACGCCATGCAGGGCATGATGGGCTCGTACCTCGAGAAGAACCTGCAGACCTTCACCGACATCCAGGCGCGCCTGGCCGAGCAGTCCAAGGGCCTGTACGACGCCAACATGATGAACCCGGAGGTCTGGACCCAGTTCCTCAACGGCCAGGCCCCCGCGGTGCAGAACCTGATGGGCAGCTACCTTGAACAGTCGAAGAACATGTTCGAGAAGATGCAGGAGCAGATGACCAAGCAGGCCGAGACCTTCTTCCCGGGCATGCCGGGTTTCGGCGCCCCGAAGCGCTGAACGGGGCGTTGTTTCGGGAGAAAATCCCGGGATGACAGAAGACACCCTCGCCGCACCTCCGGGTGTGGCACCCAAGATCGGATTCGTCTCGCTCGGCTGCCCCAAGGCGCTGACCGACTCCGAGCTCATCCTCACCCAGCTTCGCGCCGAGGGCTACGACACCTCCAAGACCTTCGCGGGGGCCGACCTCGTGATCGTCAACACCTGCGGTTTCATCGACGACGCGGTGAAGGAAAGCCTCGACACCATCGGCGAGGCGCTGGCCGAGAACGGCAAGGTGATCGTGACCGGCTGCCTGGGCGCGAAAGCAGGCGAGGGGGGCGGCAACCTCGTGAGGCAGATGCACCCGAGCGTGCTGGCGGTCACCGGGCCGCATGCCACGCACGAGGTGATGGACGCCGTGCACCAGCATGTGCCCAAGCCGCACGACCCTTTCGTCGACCTGGTGCCCGCCCAGGGCATCAAGCTCACGCCCCGGCATTACGCGTATCTCAAGATCAGCGAGGGGTGCAACCACCGCTGCAGCTTCTGCATCATCCCGAGCATGCGCGGCGACCTGGTGTCGCGGCCGATCGGCGACGTGCTGTCGGAAGCGCAGCGGCTCTTCGAAGCCGGCGTGAAGGAACTGCTCGTCATCAGCCAGGACACGAGCGCCTACGGCGTCGACGTGAAGTACCGCACCGGCTTCTGGGACGGGAAGCCGGTCAAGACCCGCATGCTCGACCTCTGCGAGAAGCTCGGCGTGCTGGCGCAACGGCATGGTGCCTGGGTGCGGCTGCACTACGTCTACCCCTATCCGCACGTCGACGAGGTGCTGCCGCTGATGGCCGAGGGGCTGATCCTGCCGTACCTCGACGTGCCCTTCCAGCATTCGCACCCCGACGTGCTCCGGCGCATGAAGCGCCCCGCGAGCGGCGAGAAGAACCTCGACCGCCTGCAGCGGTGGCGCGAGGTGTGCCCTGAACTCGTGGTGCGCAGCACCTTCATCGCCGGCTTCCCCGGCGAGACGGAGGCCGAGTTCGAGCACCTGCTTGATTTCGTTCGAGAAGCGCAGATCGACCGCGCGGGCTGCTTTGCCTATTCGCCGGTCGAGGGGGCGACCGCGAACGACCTGCCGCACCCGGTGCCTGCCGAACTGCGCGAGGAACGGCGCGCCCGCTTCATGGCCGTGGCCGAAGAGGTGTCAGCGGCCAAGCTGCGCCGACGCATCGGCGCGACCATGCAGGTGCTGGTCGACTCCGCACCCGCCATGGGGAAAAAGGGTGGCGTGGGGCGCAGCTACGCCGACGCACCCGAGATCGACGGCAGCGTTCAACTGCTGGCGCCGCAGAAGATCTCCAAGACGCTGAAGGTCGGCGAGTTCACGCAGGCGAAGATCGTCGACACGCGGGGCCACGACCTGATCGCCCAACCGATCTGACCATGAGCCAGGACAAGCGCACCGGGCTGATCCACCACCCCTACACACCACCGGACGGGTTCGAGGCGGTGGCACCCGGCGTGCACAAGGCATCGACCGTCGTGTTCCCGAACGTGGCGGCGCTGCAGGCGCGCAACTGGCGGTCCAAGGCCGGCTACACCTATGGCCTGCACGGCACGCCGACGACCTTCACGCTCGAAGAGCGCATCGCCGCGCTTGAAGGCGGTGAACAGACGCTGCTCGTGCCCAGCGGCCTCGCGGCGATCACCCTGGTCGACATGGGCTTGCTGCGCCAGGGCGACGAGGTGCTGATCCCAGAGAACGCCTACGGCCCGAACAAGGAACTCGCGCGCCACGAGCTAGCCGGCTGGGGCATCACGCACCGCTTCTACGACCCGATGGATGCGCGCGCGTTGGCCTCGCTCATCGGCCCGCAGACGAAGCTGCTGTGGCTGGAGGCCGCGGGCTCCGTCACGATGGAATTCCCGGACCTGCCGGCCATGGTGCGCGCAGCCCGTGAGCGGGGCGTTCTGACGGCGCTCGACAACACCTGGGGCGCCGGTGTCGCGTTCAACCCCTTCGACCTGACCCCTGGCGACGACCCGATCGGTGTGGACATTTCGGTCCAGGCCCTCACCAAGTACGCATCGGGCGGCGGTGATGTGCTGATGGGTGCGGTCACGACGCGGGACGAGGCACTGCACCTGAAGCTCAAGTTCTGCCACATGCGCATGGGCTGGGGCGTGGGGGGCAACGACGTCGAGCTGGTGCTGCGTTCCTTGCCGTCGCTGGTGCTGCGCTATGACGCGCAGGATGCGGCCGCCCGGCTGCTGGCGGCGTGGTGGTCGCAGCGGCGCGAAGTCGTGCAGGTGCTGCATCCCGCACTGCCCGGATCCCCCGGCCATGAGTGCTGGCAACGCCTGTGCACGCGCGCGGCGGGACTGTTCTCGGTCGTCTTCAACGAGCGCTACGGTGCGGCGCAGGTTCACGCCTTCGTCGATGCCTTGAAGCTATTCAAGATCGGCTATTCGTGGGCGGGGCCGGTGAGCCTGGCGGTGCCCTACAACCTGGCCGGCATGCGCCACGACCCCGCTTGCAAGGGGACGCTCGTGCGCTTCTCGGTGGGGCTGGAAGCCGCGCAGGATCTCATCCACGACTGCCAGCAGGCGCTGCACGCGCTCGGGCCGTAGACGGCTACTCCTTCGGACCGGACGAGACCTTGTGTCTCATCAGCCGGCCCTTCTCGCGGTCCCAGTCGCGCTTCTTCTCGGTGTTGCGCTTGTCGTGCTCGGCCTTGCCCTTGGCCAGCGCGATCTCGGCCTTCACGCGCCCGCCCTTGTAGTGCAGGTCGAGCGGCACGAGGGTGAAGCCCTTCTGCTCCACCTTGCCGATCAGGCGCTTGATCTCCGCCTTCTTCATCAGGAGTTTCTTGGTGCGGTCGGCCTCGGGATGGACGTGCGTCGAGGCGCTGCGCAAGGCATTGATGCGGCAGCCGATGAGGTAGAGCTCGCCGTCGCGGATCAGCACGTAGCCATCGGTCAACTGCACCTGGCCGGCGCGAATGGCCTTGATCTCCCAGCCTTGCAGCACCATGCCGGCCTCGTACTTCTCTTCGAGGTGGTAGTCGTAGCGGGCGCGGCGGTTTTCGGCGATGGACATGGGGCTCAGTTGGGGCAGGGGGCCCTCAATACAATCCTTGGATTCTATGAAGCAGGTCCGGAAGTCCGTTCTTCTCACGTATTCGCCCGCCGAGATGTACGCGCTGGTCGTGGACATCCCGTCGTATCCGAAGTTCCTGCCGTGGTGCGAGAAGGCCGAGGTGCTGTCGCAGGACGACGCCGGCATGACGGCCAAGCTTCACCTGGCCTATGGTGGCCTGCGACACGCCTTCACCACGCGCAACACGCATGTGGCCGACAGCAGCGTCACGGTGTCGCTGGTCGACGGGCCGTTCTCGGTGCTCGAAGGTTCGTGGCGATTCGTGCCGCTGACGCTGCCCGGAGCCGCCCCTGGCTCGGCGTGCAAGATCGAGTTCGACCTTCGGTATGCGTTCTCGAACCGTCCGCTGGAAATGGTCCTGAGCCCGGTCTTCGACAAGGTCGCCAACACCTTCGTCGACGCATTCGTGAAGCGTGCCGCGCAGGTGTATGGCGAGCGTTGAGCTGCTGGCGATCGAGGTGGCCTACAGCCCCGCGCCCGGTCGTGTGGAGCGCTGGTGTGTTCGCCTGCCCACCGGCGGCTGCGTGGGCGATGCGATCTTGCAGAGCGGCTTGCTCTCGGCGCACCCGCAACTGGCGCTCGAGACCTTGTCGGTGGGGGTGTGGGGCGTGCCGCGCGGGCTAGACCATCCGCTTCGTGACCAGGATCGTGTCGAGGTCTACCGGCCCCTCACGGTCGACCCGAAGGAGGCGCGGCGCCTGCGTTATCGCAGCCATCGCGCAAAACAGGCCCGCTGAGCGCGGCTTGCCGAAGCTGGCGAGCAGGCCGGTCTTACTTGCACTCGCTCGCGATGACCTCGCGGGTGCGCTTCGCTTCTTCGGCGCGAGCCTTGTCGTCGAGGATCTCGCGCTCGCCCTTCTCGTTGACGCGGGCCATGCGCATGCCGTCGTCGAGCGCTCGCAGGTTGGCCTTGGCGCGCTGGCAGTTTTCGGCGCGGGCCAAGCGCTGCTTTTCTTCCTCGGCGCGGCGCTTGGCGGCCTCTTCGTCGGCCGCCTTGCGACGCTTCGCTTCGAGTTCCGGGTCCACGCCCTTCGGAGCGCCCGCCTCGGGTGCCGAGGCGGCGGAGGCGGCCATCGCGGCCGCAGCCGCCTGCGCACTGTTGGGGGCGAACGTCGGCGCCCTCCGCGCGGCCGCGCCGCCCGGGCGCTGCAGGATGTCCGAGTCGCTCACGTTCGGCGGCGGCGGCAGGTCGCTGTACTGCACACGGCCAGACTTGTCCTTCCATTTCCACTGGGCCTCGGCCGCTGGGCTCAGACCGAGGGCAAGCAGGGCCGCGGCGGCGAAGGCGGCGAGCCGGACGATGCGGGGCGAACGAGCGAGTGTCATCCTGAAAGTGTAGTCGTGCAAAAGCGTGCTAACGCTCGGCGTGGCGTGCCGGTACGGGCTTTGTCGCCAATGGTTTCAATGACGCGATGAAATGCGTGAACTATTGCCGGGAAGCTCGGCAAGCCGGCGTTGTGGCAAGGCTGCGAGGGCGGCGCCGGCGCCCGCGCCGGGCGTCCGTATAATTCGCTTTTGCGTCAGGAGCTTCCTCATGCGCCTTCTCGGCAAAGCGCTCACCTTCGACGATGTGTTGTTGGTGCCGGCGTTCTCCCAGGTGTTGCCGCGCGACACCTCGCTCTCCACCCACCTCTCCCGCAACATCCGCCTGAACCTCCCGCTGGTGTCCGCCGCCATGGACACGGTGACCGAGGCGCGGCTGGCCATTGCCATCGCCCAGGAGGGCGGCATCGGCATCGTGCACAAGAACCTGTCGCCCAAGCAGCAGGCGTCGGAGGTGGCACGGGTCAAGCGCTACGAGTCGGGCGTGCTGCGCGACCCGATCACCATCGCGCCGCGGGTGCCGGTGCGCGACGTGATCAACCTCTCGCGCCAGCACGGCATCTCCGGCTTCCCGGTGATCGACGAAGGCAAGGTGGTCGGCATCGTCACCGGCCGTGACCTGCGCTTCGAGACGCGCATGGACATCCCGGTGAGCGAGATCATGACGCCGCGCGAGCGGCTCGTCACGGTGGGCGAGGACGCGACGCTCGCCGAAGCAAAGGCCTTGATGCACAAGCACAAGCTGGAGCGCGTGCTGGTCGTCAACGACGCCTTCGAATTGCGCGGTCTCTACACGGTGAAGGACATCACCAAGCAGACCAACTTCCCCAACGCCGCACGCGATGCCCAGGGCAAGTTGCGGGTCGGCGCCGCCGTGGGCGTGGGCGACGGCACCGAAGAGCGTGTCGAACTGCTGGTCAAGGCAGGCGTCGATGCCCTGGTGGTCGACACCGCCCATGGCCACAGCGCCGGCGTCATTGACCGGGTGCGCTGGGTGAAGCAGAACTTCCCGCAGGTCGACGTGATCGGCGGCAACATCGCCACCGGCGCCGCAGCACTGGCCCTGGTCGAGGCTGGCGCCGACGGCGTGAAGGTCGGCATCGGCCCCGGCTCCATCTGCACCACCCGCATCGTGGCCGGGGTCGGCGTGCCGCAGATCACCGCAATCGACAACGTCGCCAAGGCGCTCGCCGGCACCGGCGTGCCGCTGATCGCCGACGGTGGCGTGCGCTACTCGGGCGACATCGCCAAGGCCATCGCCGCCGGTGCGCACACCGTGATGATGGGCGGCATGTTCGCCGGCACCGAAGAGTCGCCTGGCGAGATCGTGCTGTTCCAGGGCCGCAGCTACAAGAGCTACCGCGGCATGGGTTCGATCGGCGCCATGCAGCAAGGGTCCGCAGACCGCTACTTCCAGGACAACACCGGCGCCAACCCCAACGCCGACAAGCTCGTGCCCGAAGGCATCGAAGGCCGCGTGCCCTACAAGGGCTCGCTCGTGAGCATCGTCTTCCAGATGGCCGGCGGCCTGCGCGCCTCGATGGGCTACTGCGGGTGCGCCACGATCGACGACATGCGCCACAAGGCCGAGTTCGTCGAGATCACCTCGGCCGGCATCCGCGAGAGCCACGTGCACGACGTGCAGATCACGAAGGAAGCGCCGAACTACCGCATGGAGTGAGCTGGCGGGGGCGGCGTGAATCGTGACTCGTGATTCGTGATTCGCGAACTGCACCGCCCGCTCACGACTCACGATTCACGACTCACGATTCACGTGCAACCGGTCCC
>DASWSY010000653.1:0-2002 GCA_036402415.1 Rhizobacter sp.
GCCGACCTCACCGGCACCGGCGAGGCGGCGATCCGCGCGCTGCGCCGCGCCTTCCACGTGCGCCCGGTGTACAAGCGCATCGACAGCTGCGCCGCCGAGTTCGCCACCGACACCGCCTACATGTACTCGACCTACGACGAAGAGTGCCAGGCCGAGCCGACGACGCGCAAGAAGATCATGGTGCTGGGCGGCGGCCCGAACCGCATCGGCCAGGGCATCGAGTTCGACTACTGCTGCGTGCACGCGGCCCTCGCAATGCGCGAAGATGGCTACGAGACCATCATGGTCAACTGCAACCCGGAGACCGTGTCGACCGACTACGACACCTCCGACCGTCTGTACTTCGAGCCGGTGACGCTGGAAGACGTGCTCGAGATCGTCGACAAGGAAAAGCCGCTCGGCGTGATCGTGCAGTACGGCGGCCAGACGCCGCTGAAGCTCGCGCTCGACCTGGAGCGTGCCGGCGTGCCCATCGTCGGCACCACGCCCGACAGCATCGACATCGCCGAAGACCGCGAGCGCTTCCAGAAGCTCCTGCATGAACTCGGCCTGAAGCAGCCGCCCAACCGCACCGCCCGCACCGAAGAGCAGGCGCTGCAACTGGCGCAGGAGATCGGCTACCCGCTGGTGGTGCGCCCGAGCTATGTGCTCGGCGGCCGTGCGATGGAGATCGTGCACGGCGACAAGGACCTCGAGCGCTACATGCGTGAAGCCGTCAAGGTGAGCGAGAAGTCGCCCGTGCTGCTCGACCGTTTCCTCGACGACGCGATCGAGGTCGACGTCGACTGCATCAGCGACGGCACCGACTGCATGATCGGCGGCATCATGGAGCACGTCGAACAGGCGGGCATCCACTCGGGCGACTCGGCCTGCTCGCTGCCCCCGTATTCGCTGCCCAAGGCCTTGCAGGACGAACTGCGCCGCCAGACCGTCGCCATGGCCAAGGCACTCAAGGTCAAGGGACTGATGAACGTGCAGTTCGCGATCCAGGGTGAGGGCGCCGACGCGATCGTCTATGTGCTCGAGGTGAACCCGCGTGCCTCTCGCACGGTGCCCTTTGTCTCGAAGGCGACCGGCCAGCCGCTGGCCAAGATCGCCGCCCGCTGCATGGTGGGCCAGAAGCTCGCCGACCAGAAGGACAGCAAGGGCCGCGTGCCGGCCGAGGTGATCCCGCCGTACTTCTCGGTCAAGGAAGCGGTGTTCCCGTTCAACAAGTTCCCGGGTGTGGACCCGATCCTCGGGCCGGAGATGCGCTCCACCGGCGAGGTGATGGGCGCAGGCCGCAGCTTCGGCGAGGCCATGCTCAAGAGCCAGCTCGGCGCCGGCTCGCGCCTGCCCGACCGCGGCACGGTGTGCATCACCGTCAAGGACAGCGACAAGGCCCGTGCCGTGGCCGTGGCGCGCGATTTGGTAAAGCTCGGCTTCCAGGTCATCGCGACCAAGGGCACCGCCGCGGCCATCGCCGAAGGTGGCGTGCCGGTGAAGGTCGTCAACAAGGTCAAGGACGGCCGGCCCCACATCGTCGACATGGTCAAGGGCGGCGAGATCCAACTCGTGTTCACCACGGTGGACGAGACGCGCACGGCGATTGCCGATTCGCGTCACATCCGCCAGGCGGCGCTCGCCAACCGTGTCACCTACTACACCAGCATGGCCGGCTGCGAAGCCGCGGTCGAGGGCATGAAGCACCAGGACGATCTGGTGGTGCTATCCCTGCAGGAACTGCACGCGGAACTGCACTAGACTTTCCCGATCACTGGTACCAATCGGCCGCCGCCGAAGCTCCCGCAAGGGGCCGGGCGGCGGTTCTCTTTTGAACTTCAAGGTTTCTATTCATGGCCACCATTCCCATCACCACCCGCGGCGCACAACTGCTGAAAGAAGAGCTGCACCGCCTCAAAACCGTGGAACGCCACGCCGTGGTGCAGGCGATCGCCGAGGCGCGCGCGCAGGGCGACCTCTCCGAGAACGCCGAGTACGAAGCGGCCAAGGACAAGCAAGG
>DASWSY010000654.1:0-1500 GCA_036402415.1 Rhizobacter sp.
GACCCGCAAAACAGAACGCCCGGCTAGCGCCGGGCGTTTTGCCATCTGGGCCTTGCGGCTCAGCGCGGGTGGGTGTGTCGCAGCGTGTTGAGCCCGTCCGACAGGCTGAACTCGAAGCTGCCGCCGGCCGGCAGCGTGCCCAGCGGCAACGAGGCACGACCGCCCTGCAGGTCTTGCGCGAGCGTGGCGCGGCGGGTGCCCGCCACGTGCGTGACCGTCAGGTACGGATGGCGCGTGGCGTCCCAGGCAAGCTGCAGCACGCCGCCCTGTTCGGTCACCTGGACGACGGGGCCGACCGATGCGCCGCTCGGCTGCTGGCGGCCGGCCGAGGCGGCGGTGGCCGCGCGCGACTGCGCCTGCATCAGCGCCTGCCCGGCGCGCATCACCGTCACGCTGTAGATCGTGCCCGGGTGCGGCACCGTGAAGGCGAAGTGCAAGGCGCCCTGGCCATGGTCGAGCTGCTGCGGCTCGAACGGGTACTCGACCACGCCGCTGCCGGTGGTGATGCGCAGCACGTAGGCCCCGGGCGTGGGCAACTGCGCCTCGCCGACGAGCGACTTCATCGGCATCAGTTCGGCGCGGCCCGCGTCGATCTGGCCGCTCACGAGCAGCAGCTCCTGCGGGCCCGAGACCACCGAAGCGGCGGCGGAGAGCGCCGCCGTGCGATCGGCCGGCGTCAGGTGAACCTGCATGCGGCGGTAGTTGTAGTCGGAGAAGGTGTCTCCGCTGCAGTAGCTCATCATGTCGTAGCGGTCGGTGCGGCGCGGGTCGACGAAGGCGCCGGAGTCGAGGTTGTAGCCCCAGATGTAGCGGTTGCCGCCACCCAGGAGGCCATTCGCATACGGGTAGTTCGGGTCGGCGCCCGACGCGCCGCCGCACGGCGCGTGCGGCAGGCTGAGGTTGTGCCCGAACTCGTGGGTGAGCGTCTGCCGCACGGCGTTGGCGTTGTTCGGCAAGTCGAAGCCCAGCGCGGCGTTGCCGGGCACGTAGCCGAGGCCGGCCAGCCCGTAGGTGCGCTTGGGCATGAAGCCGTAGTAGTAGGTCTGGCGCGAGGCCTGCTCCATGAGGCGCAGGCTGGCCAGCTCCGACAGCACGCGGTTGAAGGCCTCGCCCCACTGCGACTCCGTGGTCGGCAACGCGGTCACGGCACGCGGCACGTAGGGCGCGCGCACCTGCACGTTGATGGCCGCCGCCGGCACGCGGGCCTGCACGTAGCGGTCGACGCCGCTCACCACCTGGCCGGTGGTGCCGCCGAGCGTCACCGGCACGGCGACGATCGTGAGCACCGCACCGCCGCCCACGCGCGGGTAGAGCGTGGTGGGCGCCTGGCCGTTCGCCAGGCTGACCGTGAGGCGGATGCCCGGGCTGACCAGGCTGCCTGGCAGCAGGGCGGTGTAGGCATTGGTGGCGGTGGGCACTGTGGGCACGCTGGCCGGCAGCTCGCCGCTCGGGGCGGTGAGCGCGATCTGCTGGAGCAGCGCGCCGCTGGACGACTCCACG
>DASWSY010000655.1:0-2409 GCA_036402415.1 Rhizobacter sp.
GCCATACACCGCCTTGTAGGTGGGCAGCTTGAGCAGGTAGGCCGCGAAGCCGCGCTTGGCGAGCTCGATCGCCGCGCTGGCGAGCACCCCGCCCACGATCGCCTGCCCCCAGCCGACGCGCGTGTTGGGCACCACGCGGAAGAGCGCGGCGAGCGCCACCGCACCCATCAGCGCCGGTGCGAAATGCAAGAGCGCGTGCACCGCGGGCGGCAGCGCCTCGATCCAGCCCATCGACAGCCCGAGCAGCACGGACGACGCCCACAGGCTCACGCCCAGCACCGCCGGGCCGATGGCCAGCATGACGAGGTAGAGCCCCAGCCGCTTGAGGAAGGGTCGGTTGCGCTTCACGCCCCAGATCTGGTTGAGCGCGTTTTCCACGGTGAGCATCAGCGCAAGCGAGGTCGCCAGCAGGAACAGAGTGCCCGCCCAGGTGAGCCCGCCCGCATTGGCCGCGAACTGGCCCAGGTGGCGCAGCACCGGCTGGGCCAGGTCGGCGGGCAGCAGGTTCTTCAGCACCAGGGTGTCGATCGCATCGCGGAAGCGGCCGAACACTGCGGGGTAGCGCGTGAAGAGCGCGAAGCACACCGCGAGGAAGGGCACCACCGACAGCACCGTCGTGAAGGTGAGGCTGCCGGCGATCTGCGGCAGGCGCTCCTTGCGCGCGCGCTGCACGGTGTGGCGCAGGAACTGGAACATCAGCGCCCCGCGCTCAACGCGAGAAGGCCTTGCGCGACCCGTCCTCGAACACCGCGTCGTCGCGCTCGACCTTGCCGGCGTCGTCGAACTCACGCTCGCGGCTGATGCGGCCACGTTCGTCGTAGTGGCGCTCGATGCGCAGCTTGCCCTCGGCATCAAAGCCCTTGTGGACGCCGAGCGGCTTCTCGTCGTAGCGGCCCGCGAGCAGCCAGCGCCCCTCGGCAGCGGGCTGCCCGTTGTCGTGGAAGCGGGTGTCGTGCCGCACGAGCTGCTCGCCGCTGCGCTCGTAGACCTGTTTCACGCGCAGCTGGCCGTTGAGGTACCACTGCTGGTCAAGCACCAGCTCGCCAGCGCGGTCGCCCGGCTTCCACTGCCGCTCGCGCACCCGCGTGCCGCTCTCGTGGTACTCGCGCTCGAGGGTGGTGACGCGGCGGCCCTCCTTCGTCACCCACTGGCGTTCGCGGCGCGGGCTGCCGTTGTCGAAGAAGCTGCGCTCGGCGCCACCCTCGGCGTGCATCTCGGCCTGCTCGCGCGGCTTGCCGTTGGGCCCCAGAAATTCACTGCGGCGGCGCTCGCCGCGCTCGTGCACCAGCGTGCCGGTGACGCGGCCGTCTTCGGCGTGCAGGATCACGCTGCCGGGGCTGCCCCTGTGGCCGCACCAGGCCGCGTCGTCGGCGTGCGGGGCAAGCAGTGGGCGGGTCGCGCAGCGCAGCTCGCGCAGCTTGCCGGCCTGCGTGAACTCGGCCACCGCCTGCTCGCGCCCGTCTTCGTAGAAGGTGACGCGCTGCAGCTGGCCGTTCGCATGCCAGCGCCGCGACAGGCCGGCGTTCGAGCCGTTGCGCAGGTGCTCTTCCAGCACCAGGCGCTTGCCCTCGTATTCACGCGCCACGCCGTCGCGGTTGCCACGCTCGTTGACGCTGTGCTCGCGCTTGAGCTCGCCCTTGTCGTCGAAGTAGCGCACCACGCCCATGAAGACGCCGTTCTTCAGCTCCTGCTCTCGCTGGAGCACGCCGCTGTCGCGGTCGCGGCAGCGCATCAGGCCGGTCTTGCCGGCGGTGGTGTGGCCGTTGTTCGGGTTGACGTGTTCGCCCGCGATGTCGCAGGTCTGCACGGCCTGGGCCCAGGTGGGCAGGGCACCCAGCGCGATGAAAAGGAGGTGGAGGCGTCGCATTGGCGAATGCTACGCAAGCGCCGCCTCCGTAAAGTGCGGCATCCGTCACGAGGAGACCCGATGACCACGCCCGACGCCGAACTGCAGCGGGTGGCGGTCAACGCGCTGAACCACCGCCGTGCGCTGGCCGATCACACGGCCCGTGCGGTCACCACGCCCAACAACGACACGCTCTACTCCAGCGCCTGGCTCGACCTGTCGGCCGGGCCGGTCGAGCTCACCGTCCCACCGACGGCGCGAACTACCTGGCGGTGGTCAACGACATGCTGCAGCGCAACGGCGTGCCGGCGATCGACCGGGACAAGCTCGAGCGCTGGGCGGTCTTCGGCCTCGGCACGGCGCCGACGGCCGCGCAGGCCGCCGCGCTGACCGACGCCCTGCCCGCGCTCAACACCGCCCTGCGCACCGGCGCAACGCGCGCCGTGACGGCGCGCATGGTGCAGCGCTGGGTCTATCCCGACCCCGCCATCGGCACCTACGGCAACGACCACGGCCTGCGTGCCGCCGTGGCGCTGAGCGGGCTGGGCGCGCTGCCGCCGGCC
>DASWSY010000656.1:0-1772 GCA_036402415.1 Rhizobacter sp.
TCGGCGCGGCCCTGGTGGGCCAGGCCGGCTACCACTTCCGCGACCTGTGGGCGGCACGCTGGCCCGCCACACGCCCCGCGCTGGCGATGGGCTGCGAGTGGCTGCGTTGTGAATTGCAGCCGCCACGCCGCATCGACGACGTGGTGGTCGAGAGCAGCACCCTGTCGCCCGCGCCAGGAGGAAGCGGCTACCGCCTGTCGCTCGTGCTGCGCAACCGCGGCACGATGGCGCTTGCCATGCCGTGGATCGACCTGAAGGTCACCGACTCGACCGAGCAGGTGCTGGCACGCAAGGCGCTTGCGCCGGCCGACTTCCGTGTCAACCCGCCGGTGCTCGCGCCCGGGAGCGAGTCGGCCTTGCAACTGATCTTCTCCTCGTCGGACCCGCGCCGCGTCAACGGCTACACCGTCGAAGCCTTCTATCCCTGAAGGCGCTGCCCCCGTCTACCCGCCTCATCTTCTTCCGGAGTTCTTCATGCCTGCATTGATCTGCGGTTCGCTCGCCTTCGACACCATCACCACCTTCCCGGGGCGTTTTGCCGAGCAGATCCTGCCCGAGCAGGTGCACATCCTCAACGTGTCCTTTCTCGTGCCCACCCTGCGTCGCGAGTTCGGTGGCTGCGCCGGCAACATCGCCTACACGCTCAAGCAACTGGGCGGCGAACCGCTGGTGATGGCGGCCGTGGGCGCCGATGGTCAGGACTACCTCGCGCGTTTCGAGGCCTGGGGCGCGAGCACGGAGTTCGTGCGCACCGTGACGGACACCTACACCGCGCAGGCCATCATCATCACCGACACCGACAACAACCAGATCACCGCATTCCACCCCGGCGCGATGCAGTCGGCGCACCTGACGGCCGTCCCGTCCGGACGCCAGGACATCGCGATCGGCATCGTGGCACCCGATGGCCGCGACGCGATGCTGCAGCACGCCGCCCAGTTCGCGAAGGCCGGCGTGCCCTTCGTCTTCGATCCGGGCCAGGGCCTGCCGATGTTCAACGGCGACGAGCTGAACGCCTTCGTGCAGCAGGCGACCTGGGTGGCCGTCAACGACTACGAGGGCCGCATGCTGTGCGAGCGCACGGGCAAGTCGTTGGAGGCGCTCTCGAACTCACACCTCAAGGGCGTGATCGTGACGCTCGGCGCCGAGGGCTGCGAGGTGTGGCAGAAGGGCCAACGCACCCATGTGCCGGGCGTGAAGGCCGCCGAGGTGGTCGACCCGACCGGCTGCGGGGACGCCTTCCGCGGCGCCCTGCTCTACGGCCTGGAGCGCGGCTGGGAACTGACCCGCTGCGTCGAGCTCGGCAACCGCATCGGCGCGCTCAAGATCGCCTGCCGCGGCGGCCAGAACCACGTCATCGACCGCGCCGCGCTGGCACTCTGAACGCACGGGGAGAGCGAGCGAAGCGACGCGTCCATCCAGCAACGCCCGCGGAACCGGCTTCGCCGGGCCGCTGGGCGGCGCCCCTCGGGGGCAGGAGCGCAGCGACTGGGGGGCACAAAAAAACCCGGCCGAAGCCGGGTTTCGTCGAGAGACCTAAACGCCTCAGGGCTTGGCGCCCGTCGGGAAAGGCCATGCAGCAGCGGGGCTGAGCGCAGTCTTGGCCGCCGGTGCTGCAGCGGGCTTCGCAGCAGCAGGGGCAGCAGGTGCGGCAGCGGCCTTCTTCGCAGCAGGCTTCTTCGCAGCCTTCTTCGCAGCAGGCTTCTTGGCCGCCGGCTTCTTCGCAGCCTTCTTCGCAGCAGGCTTCTTCGCAGCGGCCTTCTTGGCAGCCG
>DASWSY010000657.1:0-1794 GCA_036402415.1 Rhizobacter sp.
GTCCGCGACCTGCGCAAGGTCTATGGCGAACGGGTGGTGCTCGACGGCGTGAACCTCGACGTCGCGCCGGGCGAATTCATCGCCATCGTCGGCCGCAGCGGCTGCGGCAAGAGCACGCTGCTGCGCCTCGTCGCCGCGCTCGAACCGGCGCAGGGCGGCACGATCACGCTGGACGGCGAATCGCTCGCGTCACACCGCGACGACGTGCGCATCATGTTCCAGGACGCGCGCCTGCTGCCCTGGAAGCGCGTCGTCGACAACATCGCGCTCGGCCTGACCGGGCCTGACGCCAAGGCCCGCGCCCTCGAAGCGCTGGCCCACGTGGGCCTGGCCGACCGTGCCCACGAATGGCCGGCGGTGCTCTCCGGCGGGCAGCGGCAACGGGTGGCACTCGCCCGCGCGCTGGTGCACCGGCCGCGCCTCTTGCTGCTCGACGAGCCGCTCGGTGCGCTGGACGCACTCACCCGCATCGAGATGCATGGCCTGATCGAGCGCCTGTGGAAGGAGCACGGCTTCACCGCCATCCTCATCACGCACGACGTGTCGGAAGCGGTCGCCCTGGCCGACCGTGTGATCCTGATCGAAGACCACCACATCGCGCTCGACGAAGCCATCCCGCTGGCGCGCCCGCGCTCGCGGGGCAACGCGAGCTTCGCGGCGCTGGAAGAGCGTGTGCTGCTGCGTGTGCTGCAACAGCCCGCGCTCGACCCGCTGCCTGAAGAGACGTCTGCCGTGCCCTCGGGCTTCGGCGGCTGGCGTTTCGCCCTTTGACTGCTTTCAACCCCCCACAAGGACACTCCATGAGCATCACCGCCATCAATGTGCGCAACCAGTTCCGCGGCAAGGTCAAGGAAATCATCGAAGGCCCGGTCGTCTCGGAGATCGACGTCGAGACGCCCGCCGGCCTGATCGTCACCTCGGTGATCACCACCCGTTCGGTGAAAGACCTCAAGCTCGCGGTCGGCAAGGAGGTCATCGCGCTCGTGAAGTCGACCGAGGTGTCGATCGCCGCGCTCTGATGTCGCACCCGGACGAGCCGCGCCTGCTGATCGTGCCCGGCCTGCACGACAGCGGGCCGGCACATTGGCAGACCTGGCTGCACGCGCTGCACCCCGATGCGCTGCGTGTGCGCCAGCACGACTGGTCGGTGCCCGAGCTCGAGCGCTGGGCCGACCGCATCGGCGAGACGCTCGAAGGCGTGCGCGGCCCGGTGATCGCGGTGGCGCACAGCTTCGGCTGCCTGGCGCTCGCGCAGCTCCTCGGCTGGGGCGAGTCGCGCATCGCCGCGGCGCTGCTCGTGGCACCGGCCGACCCACAGCGCTTCGGCCTGCAGCAACGGCTGCACCCGACACCGCTCGCCGCGCGCACCACGCTCGTCGCCAGCAACACCGACCCGTGGATGAGCGCGGCCGAAGCGCTGCGCTGGGCCCGCCGCTGGGACAGCCATTTCCACAACCTCGGCGATGCCGGCCATATCAACGCCGAGGCGGGCTTCGGCCCGCTGCCACTGGCCGCGCAGTGGGTGCGTCGCCAGCGCCAGCAGCATTCGCGCGTCCACCGCGCCGAGCACGCGTCGCTGGCCGAGTGGTCGTTCGCCGTCTAGCGCTGGCACGCTAGCTGCATTCACCTCGGTCACGAGAGTAGAAGCGTTCACCGCCCCGCGCTCGCGGCACCGCCCCGGTGCTGCCTGAGCCGAAGCGGCCGGAAATTGCTCTCGAAGTGCCCTGCGCTGGTGCCGCCGCACCGTGCAGGGGGCCCATCACTTCGAGATCGATTCGAGAGTCGGAGCGCTTC
>DASWSY010000658.1:0-15764 GCA_036402415.1 Rhizobacter sp.
TGGAAGCCGCAGCCAACGCCAATGCCAAGGAATACAGCCGCTACGGCTCCAACGTCTACAAGCAGGTCTACATCTACGGTGGCCTGGACCGGGGCCCGACCGAGCTCAACCGCAGCTTCGGCATGCAGTGGGGCGTGGGCGGCTGGCTGCTGACGCCCTTCCTGCAGAAGATCGGCTTCGAGGCGGCGCAGAAGCTGCGCGAGCGGGTGGCGGCCGAGCTGAAGACCACCTTCGCCAGCCACTACACCCGCGAGGTGTCGTTGCCCGAGGCGCTGTCGCTCGATGCGATCAACGCCTACGGCAAGCAGGCCACCGGCACCAAGTTCCTGATCACGCCGCAGAAGGGTCTCTGAGCCCGTCGGCTCAACGTGTGTTTTCGGGCTTCTCGTCGCCCCGGGCCGAGCGCAGCCAGTACTTGAGGGTGGCCTCGGTCGGGATGTAGAGGCGCACCTTGAAGCCCTTGCCGAGGCGGTCGTCGGCGGCGAGCTCGCCGTCGTCGATGCCCTTGGCGTTGTAGCCGAGGGCCAGCACGACCTTGCGCTTCATCTGGACGGACAGCTCGGCGCCGTAGCCCCGCTGCACGCCCAGGGCATCGTCCTTCCAGTGCGCGACGTGGAAGCCGAAGCGCCAGCGCCGGTCGAGCTGGTAGGTCGGGCGCATCACGTAGAGATCGGTGATGCGCTGCGCGCCCGCCTGGAAGGACTCGTCGCGGTCCCAGCGGCGCGAGGCCCGCAGCAGCAGGTCGAGCCTGTCCGAGGGCTGGTACTCGAGTTCGCCGAAGGCGATGCGGGCGCGGCGCTTGGCGGCGCCGGGCTGCACCACGCCGTCGCGCTGCGGTTCGCGCGCGAGCACGGTGTAGCGCCAGAAGGTGCTGAACTTGCGCGCCTCGGGTTCCAGCCAGCCGATGCCCACGCTCGCGTCACCGAAGGTCACCGGGATCTCGAGGGGGTCGTTCGACTTCAGGTCGGTGGCGCTGGCGCGGGTCACGAAAAGGCTGTTGGCGCCCAGGCGCTGGGTGTAGTCGGCGCTGGCGAAGTCGCTGTTGCGCACCGGGGTGCGCACCGCCTGCAGTTCGGTGCCGAGCGCACGGCGCGGGAAGTCGTTGTGCTGGATGCGCAGGTCGAAGAGCGTCGAGCGCAAGGCGTCACCGGCCACGGGAATGCCCGATTCGATCAGCGATTGCGCGCGCCACTTCGGCGCCAGCTCGCGGGTGTGGCGCCAGCCGAGCACCAAGAGGGCGTCTTCGTCGGAGGCGAGACTTTGCTGCCGCACCTGTGCGTAGACCATGCCGTCGGGCGAACCTTCGGGGATCTCGCCGCCGATCACGCGCTTGTAGGTCGTGCGTTCGTCCACGCCCGGCGAGGCCAGCAGGCCGAGCTGCGGCGATTCGCGCCAGTACAGGCGCGAGCCGCTCCAGCGGCCGCCGGGGCGCCAGTCTGCGCCGAATTCGGTGCGCGGCTCGGCCAGGCGTTCGTCGCCCGGCGCCATCTCGGGCTTGATCGCACGCTGGTGCTGGGCGCTGAAGGCGAGGCCGGGCGCGGCCTCCCATTGCGCCTGCACGCCGGCGAAGTTGGCCTTGGGCTCGCGGTCGACCCAGGGCTCGCGCAGGCCGCGGTCTTCGAGCTGCGCGTGGTGCACGAAGCCTTCGACCCACAGCTCGCGCGGCCCGTAGCGCAGACCTGCTTGCGCATCGGTGCGGGCCACGTCGAGCAGGTCGTCGTGCAGGCGCCGGCCGCTCGTCTGCAGCGAGAACCCGCCGCCCAGCGTGGTGCCGATCGAGCCACCGTTCTCGAGGCCGGTGCCGTCGTGCTGGTTGTAGAAGCGCACGTCGTTGATCTTGCCGACGTGCGTGAGCTCGTAGGTGCGTGAGGGGCGGCCGGCGGCCGGGATGCCGGTGCCGGCGCTGTTGAGCAGGCCGGTCTGGCGTTCGTCGAGCGAGAGCATCCAGCGCTTGCCGAGGTCCACCGTCTTCTTCTGCCCGAAGACACGGTAGCGCCGCTCGTAGTCGGGGCCCAGCGCGTCGATCAGCAGCTCGTTGAGGAATGCCTCCCAGGAATCGAGGGTGTCTTCGACGCGCTGCTTCAGGTTGCCGATCGGGCCCGTCTCGCTCTCGGGCACGGCCTCGGGCGCGGTCGAGTCGGCCGGCAGGGTGGGGGCCGATGCCGCCGGCTCGGCAGGCTGGGGCACGGATGGCGCAGCGGGTTCCTGCGCCAATGCCACGGCGCACAGCCCTGCGGAGCAGGGCAGGGCAAGGCAGCGCAACAAGGGGCGGGGCAGGACCATGGCGCGCAGTGTCGCAGCAGGTGGCCCCATCCATCTGTAGGAGGACGGCGCGCGCCACAGGTGAGAAACAGCCGGCCCCTACAATTTGCCGCATCCAACTTTCACCTCCGCGCCGCCCATGAGCACTGCCGCCCCCCACACCGCCGAGCTGGCCAACATCGCGCCGCGCGACAAGGCCGAGATCCTGGCCCAGGCCCTGCCGTACATCCGCAAGTTCCACGGCAAGACCATCGTCATCAAGTACGGCGGCAACGCCATGACCGACCCCGGGCTGCAGCAGGACTTCGCCGAAGACGTGGTGCTGCTCAAGCTGGTGGGCCTGAACCCGGTGGTGGTGCACGGCGGTGGCCCGCAGATCGAGGACGCGCTCGCCAAGATCGGCAAGAAGGGCACCTTCATCCAGGGCATGCGCGTCACCGATGAAGAGACGATGGAAGTCGTGGAGTGGGTGCTGGCCGGCCAGGTGCAGCAGGACATCGTCGGCCTCATCAACGTGGCCGGCGGCAAGGCGGTGGGCCTCACCGGGCGCGACGGCGGGCTGATCCGCGCGCGCAAGCTCAAGATGGTCGACCAGAAGGACCCGACCAAGGTGCACGACGTGGGCCAGGTGGGCGAGATCGAATCGATCGACCCGTCGGTGGTGAAGGCGCTGCAGGACGACCAGTTCATCCCGGTCATCTCGCCGCTCGGCTTCGGCGCCGAGAACGAGAACTACAACATCAACGCCGACGTGGTGGCGGGCAAGCTGGCCGAGGTGTTGAAGGCCGAGAAGCTCATCATGCTGACCAACATCCCGGGCGTGCTCGACAAGAACGGCAAGCTGCTCACCAACCTGTCGGCGCGCGAGATCGACGAGCTGTTCGCCGACGGGACGATCAGCGGCGGCATGCTGCCCAAGATCCAGTCGGCGCTCGACGCGGCCAAGAACGGCGTGAACTCGGTGCACATCATCGACGGGCGTGTGCCCCACGCGATGCTGCTCGAGATCCTGACCGAGCAGGCGTACGGCACGATGATCAGATCGCATTGAGCCTCGGCCGCCGCCAGCGCGTCTGGTTGTTTGATCTCGACGACACCTTGCACGACGCGAGCCACGCGTCGATGCTGGGCATCAACCGGGCGATGACCGACTACGTCGCCAAGTACCTCGAGCTTTCACTGGAAGACGCCTCGGCCCTGCGCGCACAGTACTGGCGGCGTTATGGCGCGACGCTGCTGGGCCTCATCCGCCATCACGGCGTGAAGGCCAGCCACTTCCTCGAAGAGACGCACCAGCTGCCCGGGCTGGAAGCGCTGCTGCGCACCAGCGCGCACGATCGCGCGGTGCTCAAGCGCCTGCCGGGGCGCAAGTACATCCTGACCAACGCGCCACGGGCCTACGCGCTGCGGGTGCTGAATGCGCTCAAGCTCATCGACTTCTTCGACGGCGTGATCACCATCGACGAGATGCAGATGTTCGGCCACCTGCGGCCCAAGCCCGACGCGCGCATGCTGCGCCATGTTGCGGTGCAACTGAAAGTCCCGCCGTCGCGCTGCGTGCTGGTCGAAGACACGCTGCAGCACCAGAAAGCCGCGCACGGCATCGGCATGAAGGGTGTCTGGATGCGGCGCTACCTTCACGCAGCGCGCAAGAGTGTGAACAACAGCATGCAAGTTGGCGTTCACCACTGCCCAGCTCCGTCGTATGTCTATGCAAGAATTCGATCGCTCAAGACCCTGCTTGCCTTGTGACTAAACAAGGCTGGAACCACGAGATGACCGACGCCACCCTGCCCGAAGAAGCGAACGCGCCATCGACCACCACCGCCGTGGCAGAGCCGGGTCGCAAGCGCCCGAAGCCGGGCGAGCGCCGCGTGCAGATCCTCCACACGCTGGCGAGCATGCTCGAACAGCCGGGCGCCGAACGCATCACCACTGCAGCCCTGGCGGCCAAGCTCGAAGTGTCAGAAGCGGCGCTGTATCGCCACTTCGCGAGCAAGGCGCAGATGTTCGAAGGCCTGATCGAGTTCATCGAGCAGAGCGTCTTCACCCTCGTCAACCAGATCAGCGAGCGCGAAACGAGCGGCCACGTGCAGGCGCAGAAGATCCTGTCGGTGCTGCTGCAGTTCGGCGAGAAGAACCCCGGCATGACCCGCGTGATGGTGGGCGACGCGCTGGTGTTCGAGAACGAACGCCTCGTCTCGCGCATGAACCAGTTCTTCGACCGCATCGAGTCGCAGCTTCGCCAAAGCCTGCGCCTGGCGGCCGAATCGGCCGGCTCGCAGACGCCGACCGTCGATGCGCAGGCCCAGGCCTCGGTGCTGACCGGTTTTGCCGTCGGCCGCCTGCAGCGCTATGCCCGATCGGGCTTCAAGCGCATGCCGACCGAGCACCTCGACGGCGCGCTGTCGCTGCTCGTGCGCGCCTGAGCGCGCGGCCTGCGCATCACGGTGCCTTCAGCACCGTCAGCTTCGCTTCCTTCTTCCACTGCGTGAGCTGCGCCTGCAGGCGCTCGCTCACGATCTGCGTGCGAAGCGCGGCCTTCAAGCTCTCGAAGGCTTGCTTCTTGACCGTGCGTTGCCCGTCGAGGCGGATCACGTGCCAGCCGTACTCGGTCTGCACCGGCTCGGATGCAAGCTGGCCCGGCTTGAGCGCCTGGACGGCCCGTACGTAGGGCGCTGCGAGCTCGCTCGCGGGCAGCGGGCCGAGCGCACCGCCGTGGTCGCGTGACGCGACGTCGATCGAATGCTTGCGCGCCAGGGTGGCGAAGCTCGCGCCCCGGCGGAGCTGCGCGATCAGCTCGCGGGCGGTGTTCTCGTCGCTCACGAGGATGTGGGTCGAGTCGATGTGCAGCGCGGGCGGCATGTCGCGGTAGCGCGCCTGCAGCGTGGCGCCGTCGATCTGCATCTCGGCCGCCATCTGGCGCAGCAGGTGCTGGCCGAGCAGCGTCTTGCGGGCGAGGTCGATCTCGGCGCGGATCTGCGGCCGTGCGGCCAGGCCGCTGGCCTGCGCACGCTGGCTGGCGATTTCGGTGTCGATCAGGTCGTCGAGCATGCGGCGGCGGTCCTGCGCACTGGTCGGGGCCCCCGGGGCCGTGCGCGCACGCATCAGTTCGTCGAGCAGCGTGCGGGCCACCGGCTGGCCGTTGACCAGGGCCACCGCACCGGCCGGGAAGGCCGGCTCGGCCGCGTGGCTGGGCGTCACGGCAAGCGCCGCGCACCAGCACAAGAGGAAGCGGGTCTTCATCGGGGTCATGGGCTGCGGGCGCGGTCGTAGGCACGGGCGGCGGCCAGCTCTTCTTCGCTGAAGTGCTGGCGCAAGGCGGATTCCAGCTGGCTCGACATGTCGGGTGGGGCGGCGGCGACGATGGCCTTCTTCTGCTGCGCATAGGCCTGGTAGCGCGCCTCCCAGTGGGCCGCCTGCGCCTCCGACTCGGCCAGCGCGCGTGCGGCCTCGTCGCCCAGGTACTGCCTGCGCACCTGCTCGATCTGCGCCGGCGTGGCGCCTTGCTGGCGCAGGCTCGCGATCCTGTTCTCCATCTCGACGTGGGCGGCGGGCACCGGTGCCTGCAGGCCCGGAAGGTCGCGTGGGGCACGCTCGCGCAGGGCCTGGATCTGCGCGGCCTTCTCCTGCGGGCTGAGCTTGGGGTCGGCCTGGACCGCATTCATGGCCAGGTCGAGGCGGGTCTGTTCTTCCTCTGCGCCGAAGAGCGCGCGGGCGGTGGCATCGTCGAAGTGCTTGCGGCGCAGCGCGGCGTTCTTGTCGAGCAGGGCCTCCAGCTCTTGAGCAGTAGCAGGCGGCTGCTGCGCCGCGGCCTCGGCCTGCGCGGCACGCTGGTAGCCGGCGTAGCGCCGCACCAGTGCCATCGCCTGCGTCGCGGCTTCGCCGGGCATCGAGCGGCGCAGTTGCTCTTCGAGTCGCTGCAGGTCGGCGGCGCTCGGGTCGGGGCCGAGCGAGTCGAGCAGAAGATCGAGGGCACTCCGGGTGTGCATGTCGATGGTGAGGTCGCCGGCCACCCCGAGCTCCAGCAGCCGGGTGGCGTCGGCGACGGACGTGGGCGCACTGCCCGCCGGCCGGGGCGGCGGGCGCACATCGGTCGTACCCGGCGGCTGCGAGGCGACGGCGGGTCCGGGTTCGGGGTCGTCGGGAGGCGACGCCACGAGCCATACGCCCAGCACCATGGCGGCCGCGGCGGCGGCGATCGAGAGCTGGAAGCCGAGCCGTGTCATGGCGACGGGGCGAGCTGCACCTGGGCGTCGCGTCGCCATTGCTGCTGCTGCGCCTGGACCTTGGCATGCACGATCTGCGGGTGCAGCCAGACCCGCGCGGTCTGCAACGAGGGCCGCTCGGCCAGCGGCTCCAGCGCTTCGAGCTTCACCACGTGCCAGCCGTGTTCGGTCTGCACGGGCTGGGGGGCCACATCGCCCGGCTGCAGGTGGCGCACGGCGGTGGCCATCGGTGCCGGCATCTGGTCGAACATGAGCGCGCCGAGCTGGCCGCCGCGCTTGCCGCTGTCGATATCGAGCGAGTGGCGCCGGGCGAGCTCCGCGAACGGCCGGCCTTTCTGCAGTTGCTGCAGCAGGGCGTGGGCCGCAGCGGCGTCGGCCACGGCGATGTGGGCGACCTTGAAGAGGTGGGGTGGCACACGCTCTTCGTACGCGGCGGCGAGCTCGGCATCGGTGACTTCGATCGACGCGATCTGCTCGCGCACCATCGCTTGCGCGAGCAGGCTCTTGGCTTGCAGCTCGGCTTCGGCCTGCAGCTCGGGTCGCTGGTCGATGCCACGCTCGCGCGCCTTGCGGGCCAGCAGCTCGATCTCGACCAGCTCGTCGAGCAGGCGCTGGCGGTGCTCCGGCGAGCCGGTGCCCGGGGCCGCCGGCGCAGGGAGGGCGGCGGCGTCGTAGGGGTTCGGGCTGCCCAGTTGCTGGCGGGCGATCTCGTCGAGCAGTGCCCGGTCCAGCGCTTCGCCGTCGAGCAGGGCGAAGGCCTCGCCGGCCGGTGCGGGGTCAGGCTTGCGTTCGCAGGCCGCGAGCAGGCAGCACGGAAGCGCGGCGAGCAGTGCCAGCCGGGCCAGGCGGAGTGTCGTGATGGCGGGAAGCAACATCGTCGTGGCGCCGGGCACCCGCAGGCACCCGGCGGGGTGGCATCGACTCAGCGCAGGGCGGCGCGCACGCTGTTGTAGACGCTGCTGTTGGTCAGCAGGGACAGGTGGTCGACGCTTGCGACCTGCGTGCTGCTGCCACAGCGCGCGCTGGTGGCGGGCAGGATGATCCCGTCGACCGACGACCACAGCGAGCGGTCGCAGCCACGGCCGGCCAAGCTGAGCAGGAAGAGCGAGGCCGGACGCATGTCGAAGCACGCCGGGCTGAAGCAGGCGTAGGCCCAGGTGGTGCCCGAGTGCGGCGTGCCCAGCGTGACGAAGCGGCGCATCACCGACGAGCCGCCGTTGAAGACACGGAAGGCCCGCGACACCAGGCCGCCGTTCGAGTGCGCCACGATGCTCACCCGTTCACCGCCGTGGCGGGCGCGCACGCTGCTCACGTAGCTGGCGAGCTGCGCGCCGCTGGCGGTGTCGGAGCTGAGCAGCGAGTTGTAGTTGAAGCCGTAGAGCTTGTTCGACGGGTAGCCGCTGGCCGTGAAGCGGCTGATCATGGTGGAGAAGTTGCTCGAACTGCCGCTGTAGCCGTGCACGAACACGATGGGCTCGGTCTGGGCGGCGGCCTGGCCGCAGGCGAAGGCGGAAGCGAGTGCGACACTCGCGAGAATGGCGGTGCGTTTCATGGGATGAGTCTCCTGCAATGGTTGGAAGAGAAGCCGGAAGCGGGCGCGTCCGCCCGGTCCGGTTTGCCACTCGTTGCCGGAAGTGCTCATGCCGTGGGCCCGTCGCGGACGCTCCACCCCAGGCAAACAACCAAGAGGCGTTCTAATTCTGGACGCGCGTTTATTTTTGAGGCGTCTCGTTTTCCCCGCTCTCGTTAACCCGCAATCAGCGGCTTCTGCCTGGACCAAGCGATTTCCCTTCTCCTCGTTTTGACCGACTTGTCATGCTGACCGACTCTTTGCTGCACCTGATCACCCGTGCCGAACACCTGCTGACCCGTCTGGAAGCCGCATTGCCACAGGGTTTGAGCGAACCGGATTGGTCGGCCTCGACCGCCTTCCGCTACCGCCGGCGCCAGGGCCGTGCCGTGCTGGAGCCGGTGCGCCACGTGGCGTCCATCCGGCTCGGGTCCCTGGTCGAAGTTGAGCCCCAGAAAGAGCGGCTCCTGCGCAACACGGAGCAATTTGTGAGTCGTCGTGCAGCGAACAACGTCCTTCTCACCGGCGCCCGCGGTACGGGGAAAAGCTCGCTAGTGAAGGCTTGCCTCAATCAGTTTTCGGCGCAGGGTTTGAGGCTGATCGAGGTCGACAAGGCGGATCTGGTCGACCTGCCAGACATCGTGGACCTGGTCGCCGGGCGAGACGAGCGCTTCATCGTCTTCTGCGACGACCTGAGCTTCGACGAGGGGGAGCCGGGCTACAAGGCGCTGAAGTCCATCCTCGACGGCTCGGTGTCGCAGGCGTCGGACAACGTGCTGATCTACGCGACGAGCAACCGGCGCCACCTGCTGCCCGAGTACATGAAGGAAAACCTCACCTACCAGCACACCGAAGACGGGGAGGTGCACCCTGGCGAGGTGGTGGAGGAAAAGATCTCGCTCAGCGAACGCTTCGGCCTGTGGGTGAGCTTCTATCCCTTCACCCAGGACGAATATCTCGCGATCGTCGGCCAGTGGCTGCGCCACCATGGCATCCCGGAAGACGCCATCCTGGCCGCACGCCAGGAGAGCCTGGTCTGGGCACTGGAGCGGGGTTCGCGCTCCGGCCGCGTTGCCTTCCAGTTCGCGCAAGACTACGCCGGAAGGCACCCCGCATGACGGCCGCGGAACGCACGCCAGTCGACGTGGCGGTGGGCGTGCTGGTCGATGCGGACGGCCGTTTCCTCCTCACCTCGCGTCCCGAAGGCAAGGTCTACGCGGGCTACTGGGAGTTTCCCGGCGGCAAGCTGGAACCCGGCGAGTCGGTCGAAGAGGCCTTGCGCCGCGAACTTCACGAGGAACTCGGCATCACGATCGGCCAGGCGTTCCCGTGGAAGGTGGAGCTCGTCGACTACGAACACGCCCGCGTGCGCCTGCATTTCTGCAAGGTCTACGAATGGCAGGGCGAGTTCGAGATGCGCGAGCGCCAGAGCATGGCGTGGCAGACGCTGCCGGTGGCGGTGAAGCCGGTGCTGCCGGGTACCGTGCCGGTGCTGGAATGGTTCGCCCAAGAGCGTGGTTTCAGCGGTGCCACGCATGAGGCCGTCACACCCCGATAGGTAAACTGCCTGCATGGATTTTCTCGATGCGATCAAGTGGGATGAACACGGCCTCGTGCCCGTCATTGCCCAGGAGGCCACGACGCACGACGTGCTGATGTTCGCCTTCATGAACCGCGAGGCGCTGCAGGCGACCGTCGATCGGGGCGAGGCGGTCTACTGGAGCCGCTCGCGCCAGCGGCTGTGGCACAAGGGCGAGGAGTCGGGCCACATCCAGAAGGTGCACGAGTTGCGCCTGGACTGCGACAACGACGTGCTGCTGCTCAAGGTGACGCAGCTCGGCCACGAGCCCGGCATCGCCTGCCACACCGGGCGGCACAGCTGCTTCTTCCAGAAGCTGGAAGATGGTGCGTGGCGGACGGTGGACCCCGTACTGAAAGACCCCGAGAGCATCTACAAATGAGCGACAAGCCTTCGAGCAACGACACGCTGGCGCGGCTGGCGGAGGTCATCGAGTCGCGCCGCCGTGGTGACCCGGACAAGAGCTACGTCGCCCGCCTGTTCCACAAGGGGAACGATGCGATCCTGAAGAAGATCGGAGAAGAGGCGACCGAGACGGTGATGGCCGCCAAGGACGGCGATGCGCAGAAGATCGTCTACGAGGTGGCCGACCTGTGGTTCCATTCGATGATCGCGCTGGCGGCCTTTGGCCTGAAACCTGCTGACGTGCTGGCCGAACTGGAGCGGCGCGAGGGGCTCTCGGGCCTTGAGGAATTTGCGCTGCGCAAGGTGCAATCGCGTGACCATGACGAAAGGCAACCATGACCGACGCCCTGACGACCGTGACACCCGACGCCGAGAAGCTCGCGAGCCTGAAGCAACTCACGCTGGTGACCTACATCCTGTACGCACTGAGCGTCTTCACGGGTTTGACGGCCATCGTGGCCATCATCATCAACTACGTGAAGCGCGAAGACGCCACCGGCACGCTGTACGAGAGCCACTTCACCTGGCAGATCCGCACCTTCTGGTGGAGCCTGCTGTGGGCGGTGATCGGCTGGGCGCTGGTCTGGGTGTTGGTAGGCATCCCGATCCTGGTCGCCGCCGGGATCTGGGCGATCTACCGCATCGTCAAGGGCTTCATCTACTGGAACGACGGCAAACCGATTGATGTGAAGTGACATGACTGCGACACACGACCCCAACTGCATCTTCTGCAAGATCGTCGCCGGGCAGATCCCGAGCCGCAAGGCCTACGAAGACGACGAACTGCTGGCCTTCCACGACATTGCCCCGTGGGCGCCGCAGCACGTGCTGATCATCCCGAAGACGCACATTCAATCTCTCTATGACACCACCCCCGAGCAGCACCAGGCCCTGCTCGGACGCATGCTGGCGCTGGCGCCGGTGCTGATGAAGCAGCTCGGCGTGACCGGGGGCTTCCGCGTGATGGTCAACAACGGCCCCGACGGGCGCCAAGAAGTGCCGCATTTGCACCTCCACGCCATGGGTGGGCCGCGCCCCTGGGCCAAGGGTTGAACCCCGGCGGGCAGGCGTCACCTAAACTTACCTATTCCTTCAGGAGATCCAAATGGGTTCATTCAGCATCTGGCACTGGCTCATCGTGCTGGTCATCGTTCTTCTCGTGTTCGGCACCAAGAAGCTCAAGAACCTCGGCAGCGACCTGGGCGGTGCCGTGAAGGGCTTCAAGGACGGCATGAAGGATGGCGCCAACAGCGACGCCCCGGCCGTCAACGTGCAGGTCACGGCCAACAAGGCGCAGGATCCCAACACCGTCGACGTCGACGCCAAAACCAAAAACTGAGCCCCTCCGGTCGCTGCGCTCCTGCCCCCGAGGGGCGCCACCCATCGGCCCGGCAAAGCCGGATCCTTGGGCGTGGCTTGACAAGCACTGCGCAGCGCTCGTGCGCTCCCGCTCCGAACTGACGGTCCCCTGCCTTGATCGATTTTGGCTTTGACAAATTGGCGCTGATCGGCGCGGTGGCGCTCATCGTCATCGGGCCCGAGAAATTGCCGCGTGTGGCCCGCACCGTGGGCCACCTGCTGGGCAAGGCACAGCGCTACGTGGCCGACGTGAAGGCGGAGGTCAACCGCTCCATCGAACTCGATGAGCTGAAGAAGATGAAGGGCGAGTTCGAGGACGCTGCGCGCAACGTCGAACAGACGGTGACGAGCGAGGTGAACCAGGCCACCAGCGCACTCGAGAACGCCTGGAGCGACGCCGAGCCTGCACCCTTCACCGGCGGCCTGGACGAACCCCTCACCACGCCGCCCAGCTACACCCATCCGCGCAAGAAGTGGCGCCTCAAACGCAGTGCCATGCCGCAGTGGTACAAGCAGCGCCACGGCATCCGTGGCAAGGCGCAATCGGGCGCGGCGCGCGTGGCGCGCTTCCGCCCACCCCGCAGTGGCCCGTCGGCATGAGCACTCCAGAAGACAAGCCCGACGAACTCGCCGGCACCGAACAACCTTTCGTCACCCACCTCGTCGAGCTGCGCGATCGCCTGATCCGCGTGGTGATCGCGATCCTGGTGTGCTTCGGCGTGCTGATGGTGTGGCCCGGGTCGGGGGCGCTGTACGACCTGCTGGCGGCACCGCTGGTGTCGCACCTGCCCAAGGGCGCGACGCTGATCGCCACCAACGTGATCTCGCCCATCCTCGTGCCGCTCAAGATCACGCTGATGTCGGGCTTCCTGATCGCCTTGCCCTACGTGCTCTACCAGACCTGGGCCTTCGTGGCGCCGGGCCTGTACACCCACGAGAAGCGGCTGGTGCTGCCGCTGGTGGTGTCGAGCACCATCCTCTTCTTCGTCGGGGTGGCCTTCTGCTACTTCCTCGTGCTGCCGGCGATGGCGCAGTTCATCCAGAACTTCGCGCCGACGAGCATCACCGCCGCGCCGGACATCGAACAGTACTTCGGCTTCGTACTCACCCTCTTCATCGTCTTCGGCCTTGCATTCGAAGTGCCGATCGTCGTGGTGGTGTTGGCGCGCCTCGGGGTGGTGTCGATCGAGCGGCTGAAGGCCTTCCGCGGCTACTTCATCGTCATCGCATTCATCATCGCCGCGGTGGTCACGCCGCCCGACGTGATCTCGCAACTGGCGCTGGCCATTCCGATGTGCATCCTCTACGAGATCGGGATCTGGGCGTCGGCGCTCTTCATCCGGCACACGAAGGCGCCGGCGGAAGCGGAAGAGAAGACGACGACCTGAGCGCGCTCAGCGCTCGCGCGGCGGCCCCGAGCGCGGGCGCTGTGCCACCACCACCTTGAGTTCGAGCGTGCGATCGCCGCGCTGCACGGCCAGCGTGGCCGTGGTCTGCGGCTTGAGCTCGGCCACTGCCGTCAGGAGCTGCACGGTGTTGGCCACGGCCGTGTCGGCCACCTTCACGACCACGTCGCCCGGGCGCACGCCGCCGGCGGCGGCCGGGCCGTTCTGCAGCACGCCCGTGATCAGCACGCCCTGCTTGATCGGAAGGTTGAAGGTTTCGGCGATTTCGGGCGTGAGGTCGCGCGGCTCCACGCCGATCCAGCCGCGGGTGACCTGTCCGTCACGCACCAGGCCTTCCATCACCAGGCGAGCGGTGCTGGCCGGAATGGCGAAGCCGATGCCCATGCTGCCGCCCGAGCGTGAATAGATGGCGGTGTTGATGCCCAGCAGGTTGCCCTGGGTGTCGACGAGCGCGCCGCCGGAGTTCCCAGGGTTGATGGCGGCATCGGTCTGGATGAAGTTCTCGAAGGTGTTGATGCCAAGCTGGTTGCGGCCGAGCGCGCTGACGATGCCCGAGGTGACGGTCTGCCCGACGCCGAAGGGGTTGCCGATGGCGAGCACCACGTCGCCGACCTGGGCGGTCTCGACGCTGCCGAACGCGACGACGGGCAGCTTGTCGAGCGAGATCTTGAGCACGGCGACATCGGTCTCCGGGTCGGTGCCAACCACCTCGGCGCGGGCCTGGCGCCCGTCGGAGAGCTGCACCTCGATGTCGTCGGCGCCTTCGATGACGTGGTTGTTGGTCAGCAGGTAGCCGTCGGCCGAGACGATCACGCCCGAGCCCAGGCCGACCTGCGGCTGCTGCTGTCGACGTTGGAGCTCGTCGCCGAAGAAGAATCGGAACCAGGGGTCCTCGGCATGCGGGTTGCGCTGTGGCGTCTTGCTGGCCGTGATGCTCACCACCGCCGGCGTGGCGCGCTTGGCGGCTGCGGCGTAGCTCGCGACTGTGACGCCGCTGGCGACCGGTGCCGGCAGGGGCGGTGCCTGGAAGATGGAGACGGCGCCGGGCAGCATGGTGCCCTGCGAATCGCGCCGGAGCCACTCGGGCTTGAGCGTGGCCACCACGAACCACACCGCCACCGCCACCGTGACGGCTTGGGAGAAAATGAGCCACGTCCTGCGCATCAACCCGATCCTGAAAACTTCATGGCCTCACGCTCTGACATCGAGTCGTACCTCGGCGCCTTGCTCGACGTGGGGAAGTTCCGCGATTATGGGCCGAACGGTTTGCAGATCGAGGGCAAGGCCGAGGTGCGCAGGCTCGTCTCGGGCGTCACTGCGAGCCGTGCGCTGATCGAAGCGGCGATCGCGCAGCAGGCCGACGCGATCCTCGTGCACCACGGGCTCTTCTGGCGCGGCCACGACGGCCGGCTCACGGGGTGGCTGAAGGCGCGGGTCGAGTTGCTGATGGCGCATGGCATCAACCTCTACGCCTACCACCTGCCGCTGGATGCACACCCCGAATACGGCAACAACGCACAGCTCGGCCTGACACTCGGGCTCGTGCCGGACGGCCGCTTCGGCGAGCAGGACATCGGCTACGTCGGCGCACCGGCCGAGCCACTCACCACTGCCGCGCTCAAGGCCAGGCTCGCCGAGCGGCTCGGCCGTGACCCGGTGATGGTCGAGGGCCGTCCCGGCACCGTGCTGCAGCGCGTGGCCTGGTGCACCGGCGGCGCGCAGGGCTACTTCGAGTCGGCCATCGCGGCGGGTGCGCAGGCCTTCATCACGGGCGAGATCTCCGAGCCCCAGGCCCACCTCGCCCGCGAGACCGGCGTCGCGTTCTACGCCTGCGGCCACCACGCGACCGAGCGCTACGGCGCGCCGGCACTCGCGGCGCACGTGGCCGAGACGTTCGGCCTTGCGCACCAGTTCATCGAGATCGACAACCCGGCCTGACGTGAACGACGTGCCGCTGGCCATCACCATGGGCGATGCCTGCGGCATCGGGCCCGAGATCATCGCCAAGGCATTTGCCCGCGGCGATGCCCAAGGAGCGTTCGTGCTCGGCGACGTGGGCGTGATGCGGCGAGCGCTGGCGCACCTGCACGACGGCACGGCGCTCGCGGTGATCGAACGCGCAGACGACGCCCTCGCATGCCCGCCTCGCTGCGTGCCGGTGCTCCAGGCCGCAGGCTTGCCTGCCGATTTGCTGGCGGCCGGCGTCGGACGGGTCGACGCACGTGCCGGTGCGGCGGCCGCTGCCTGCATCGAGCAGGCCGTGGCGCTCGTGCAGTCGGGCCAGGCCGGTGGTGTCGTGACCGCGCCCATCCACAAGGAAGCGCTGGCCGCCGCCGGCGTGACGTTCCCGGGGCACACCGAGATGCTGCAGGCACTCGCCGCCCGGCCGGGCGAGCCACCGCCTCCGGTGCGCATGATGCTGGCCAACGACGAACTGCGCACGGTGCTCGTGACCATCCACATGTCGCTGCGCCGGGCCATCGATGCGGTGACCTACGAGGCCGTGCTGGAGACGCTGCGCATCACGCACCTTGCCCTGCGCCGTTTCGGCATCGCGGCGCCGCGCATCGGCGTGGCGGGGCTCAACCCGCATGCCGGCGAGGGTGGCCTCTTCGGCGACGAAGAGCAGCGCGTCATCGCCCCGGCCATCGCCACGGCGCAGGGCGAGGGCATCAACGCCACCGGGCCCTTCGCCCCCGACACGGTCTTCATGCGGGCGCGGCACACGACCGCGCGCTCCGGTGAATTCGACGCGGTGGTGGCCATGACGCACGACCACGGTCTCATTCCGGTGAAGTACCTCGGCGTGGAGCAGGGCGTGAACGTGACGCTGGGCCTGCCCTTCGTGCGCACGAGCCCCGACCACGGCACCGCGTTCGACATCGTCGGCCGCAATCGCGCCAACCCCGGCTCGATGCGTGCCGCGATCGAGCTGGCGATCGAGCTGGCGGTGA
>DASWSY010000659.1:0-2448 GCA_036402415.1 Rhizobacter sp.
CGCCATCGCCGACCGCATCGACTTCTGACGCCATGAGCCTCACGAAACGCGAGTTCCTCCAGGTGCTGGCGTCGGCCTCGGTGGCCGGCATGGCGCTGTCGCGCCACGCGCATGCCGATGCCGCCACGGCGCAGGCGGGGCTGTACGACATCGCGCCCTTCGGCAACGTCTCGCTGCTGCACATGACCGACTGCCATGCGCAGCTCAAGCCCATCCACTTCCGCGAGCCGAGCGTCAACCTCGGCGTCGGCGCCATGCGCGGGCAGGTGCCGCACCTGGTGGGCGAGCATCTGCTGAAGCGGGCCGGCGTGCGGCCGGGCACGCCCACCGCGCACGCCTACACCTACCTCGACTTCGAGACCGCGGCGCGCCGCTACGGCAAGGTCGGCGGCTTCGCGCACCTGGCAACGCTGGTCAGGCAGCTGAAGGCCAGCCGCCCCGGCGCCCTGCTGCTCGACGGCGGCGACACCTGGCAAGGCTCGGCCACGTCGCTCTGGACGAAGGCCCAGGACATGGTCGACGCCTGCAAGCTGCTCGGCGTCGACGTGATGACCGGCCATTGGGAGTTCACCTACGGCATGGAGCGCGTGAAGGAGATCGTCGAGCGCGACTTCGCGGGCCAGGTCGACTTCCTCGCCCACAACGTGAAGACCACCGACTTCGGCGACCCGGTGTTCAAGCCCTACGTGATCCGCCCGATCAACGGCGTGCCGGTGGCCATCATCGGCCAGGCCTTCCCGTACACCCCGATTGCGAACCCGCGCTACATGGTGGCCGACTGGAGCTTCGGCATCCAGGACGAGAACCTGCAGAAGATGGTCGACGAGGCGCGCGGCAAGGGCGCGCAGGTGGTGGTGGTGCTCTCGCACAACGGCATGGACGTCGACCTCAAGATGGCCAGCCGCGTGCGCGGCGTCGACGCCATCCTCGGCGGCCACACGCACGACGGCGTGCCTGTGGCCATCCCGGTGAAGAACGGCGGCGGCACCACGCTCGTCACCAACGCCGGCAGCAACGGCAAGTTCCTCGGCGTGATGGACTTCGACGTGAAAGCCGGCCGCGTGGCCGACTTCCGCTACCGGCTGCTGCCGGTCTTTGCCAACCAGCTCAGGGCCGACCCCGAGATGGAGGCGCTGATCGCCCGGGTGCGCGCGCCCTACGAGGCGCAGCTCAACGAGAAGCTCGCCGTCACCGATGGCCTGCTCTACCGGCGCGGCAATTTCAACGGCAGCTGGGACCAGCTCATCTGCGACGCGCTGATCGAAGTGCAGGGCGCCGACATCGCCTTCTCGCCCGGCTTCCGCTGGGGCACCACGCTGCTGCCCGGCGACACCATCACCCGCGAGCTCCTGATGGACCAGCTCGCCATCACCTACCCCTATGCCACGCTCACGCCCATGACCGGCGAGACGATCAAGACCGTGCTGGAAGACGTGGCCGACAACCTCTTCAACCCCGACCCGTATTACCAGCAGGGCGGCGACATGGTGCGCGTGGGCGGCCTGCAGTACACCATCGATCCCAAGGCGGGCATGGGCAGGCGCATCACCGACATGCGCCTGGGCGGCAAGCCGCTGGAAGCCGGCAAGACCTACAAGGTCGCCGGCTGGGCCCCGGTGGCCGAGGAAGCCCGTCAGTCCGGCGGCGCCCCGATCTGGGACGTGATGGCGCAATGGCTGCGCAGCGCAAAGGAAGTCAGCGCCCGGCCGCTGAACCAGCCGCGGGTGCGCGGCATGGACGGCAATCCGGGCCTCGCCGCGTGATGTTGCGCAGCGTCCTCATGTGGGCCGCGGAGGATTGAAGGCAGACGGCGAAGTCGTTACAATCGTCCGCTACGGGCCGATAGCTCAGCTGGGAGAGCGCTGCGTTCGCAATGCAGAGGTCGGGAGTTCGATCCTCCTTCGGTCCACCAAACACAAGGGCTCGGAAATCATCCGAGCCCTTTTATTTTCATGCGCTTAATGTTCAGATGACCTCGCTCAAGCCGGAGTGGTTGCCAAATTTTGCCAAGGCCCCTACGCTTACGTTATGAGCACGATGAACATCTCCCTTCCCGACAGCCTGAAGGCTTTCGTAGACGAGCAAGTCAGTCAGCGTGGATTCGGCACCAGCAGCGAGTATGTGCGGGAGCTGATTCGCCGCGATCAGGATCGGATGCACCTCCGTACCCTGATATTGGCAGGGGCGGAGTCGCAGCCTACTGCGCCGGTGGATGATGCGTACTTCGATGGTTTACGTGATCGAGTGCGCAAAGCAGCCAGCGCACGCTCGAAATCGTGAAAGCCAAAGCCGTCATCCCACGCGAGCAGGCTCGCCGGGATGTTGATGAGGCCGTTGCATACTATATCGAGGAAGAGGCTCCCAGCGCTGCGCTAGGATTCATTGACGCGTTAGCCAGAGCCTACGCCCACATTAGCCGCCATCCCGCCACCGGTTCACCGCGATACG
>DASWSY010000660.1:0-2601 GCA_036402415.1 Rhizobacter sp.
CGATGATGACGACGCTACAGACCCACGCCTACGACACCAAAGTGCTGGTGAAGGAGGTCCATGACCGACTGGTTCACGACATCGAGAACGTCGCTCGCATGGCGGGCATCCCCGTGCCGATGATCTGGACCAGCGCGACCCAGTATTGCAACGAGGACGAAATCGACTACACGCGCCGCCTGCACCTGCACGCGGCGGAGGGTACGTTCGGCTACCTCTACGTGGGCAAGCAGCACGGCGAGCACCCGGTGAGCATGCGCATGATGGCGCTCGCCGGCGCGTGCGTGCGCAACTTCATCAACGCCCGGGTGATGACCGTGCAGGACCTGCTGGCGGCGGTGCGCAAGGACAACGTGCCGAGCCCGACGGTGCTGCTGATTCCGAACTTCTTCGTCAGCACCGAGCACGGCGGCAACCTACCCTCGTGGCAGGCCAGCGGGCTGATGAGCGTGCTGCTGAACCGCATGGCGGCGGGCCAGCAGACCTACGTGTACGTCGATGACCTCGACGCGATGAAGGCCCAGTACGGCGACATGGTGTACCAGCACCTCGCCGCGTATTTCCAGCGCGCCGAATAACCTTCGGCGCCACAGCAGGGGGGTTTACCGATGTCTCACGGCATCAAGCTGTTGCTCGCGTTCTGCGAACACGAGACCGGCTTCAAGGAGTTCTTGCGTCTGGCGCCCAGCGCCGACGAGTTCCGCACCGAGGCGGAGAAGGTGGTCTTCGGGTTCGTCGCCGACCACACCAGCAAGTTCGGCGCGGTGCCCAAGTGGGCCACGGTGGTCGAGGAGGGCAAGAAACAGGACTGGGGCTTCGTCCTGCCCGCCGCCAACGAGGCGCCCGAACCGCCCGCCTACTACCACGAGAAGGTGATCGAGCGGCGCATCCACTACAGCCTCAAGGATGCCGGCCAGCAGCTGCAGAACCTGCTCAACAACGGCAACCCGCTGCAGGCACTCGACTTCCTGTCGAACACGGTGCAGAAGCTGCAGCTGCGCCAGTACCAGAACCAGCTGATGAACTACGCCACCGACGCGGCGGGGGTCATCAAGGCCGACCTGATGCAGATGGCGCTGGGTACCCAGCTGGGGCTCAATTTCGGCTGGCCCTACCTCGACGGCATGACCGGCGGGCTCGGCCCCGGCGACGTGGTGTCGATCATCGGCCGCCCCGCGCAGGGCAAGACCTTCGTGTTGCTGTACGGCGCCTACCACCACTGGAACGTGCAGCAGGGCATCCCGCTGGTCATCTCGATGGAGATGCGCAACACGATCATCACCCAGCGCCTCGCCGCCATGGACTCGAAGATCGCGCTCACGCACATCAAGACCGGCCAGCTGGCGAAGAAGCAGTACCAGTCGATGATGGCGAAGCTGCAGGGCAACGCCGGCCGCCAGCCGTTCTACATCGTGGACGGCCGCCTCGCGACCACCGTGACGCAGGTGAAGATGCTGATCAACCAGCTCAAGCCGAGCAGCGTGTGGATCGACGGCGCGTACCTGATGTCCCACGAGAACAAGAAGCTCAACCGCTGGGAGAAGGTCACCGACAACGCCGAGCGCCTCAAGGGCGAAATCGCCGAGGGGCTGGGCCTGCCCACCATCATCAGCTACCAGTTCAACCGCATGGCGACTCAGAAGAAGCACGGGCCGCCGGGCGTCGAGGACATCGCGTACACCGACGCCATCGGCCAGCTGTCGTCGCTGGTGCTGGGCATGATGCAGGAGGAGTCCATCGAGACCATGCGCAAGCGCACCATCTCGATCCTCAAGGGCCGCTCGGGCGAGATTGGGCAGTTCGACATCAACTGGTCGTTCAAGCACCCCGATGCGATGAACTTCTCGCAGTGGGTGGAGCCGACCATCGCCGAGTTGTCGTATATGTGATTCACGCGCTACGCTGGCCCCACGACGTGATGGTCGTGGCGGGTCCTGCTGCTTGGACCCGGGGGGACTAGGTGGGGGTGTCCCTCGGAGGCAAGAACCCCTGTCAGGGAATGGCAATGGCCGCGTTGCGGTGAGTCGTCTGCCCATCAAACAGGCGACAAGAACCCTCCGTTGCAGAGCTTCCCCGAGGCCCGCCGATGCGAACCGGCGGGCTTCGTATTTTGGGCGCCACGGCGCGCGCCGGCCCCGCCCGCCACCCTTGCCGCGCCCGGGCCCCCGGCGGGCCTTCCCGGGCCTCCCACGCGGCCCCGGACCATTGACATTCGCCAATCCATCGGGCAGGATTGACCCTCTACCCGACCATGCCCACACGGAGGGGCGCACCATGGCACTGACGATCAACAAGAAGGCGACCAAGAAGAAGCCGTCCCAGCTGGTGATGGACGAGACCAGCGAAGCCACCGAGCAGCCGGTATCGGCCGAGGTCGTGGACGAATTCCTCCTCCTGCACATCCAGCTGGAAAAGCACGACAAGAAGGTCGAGGCCGAGCGCCAGCGCTACGCCGACCTCAAGAAGCAGATGGTCGCCGTGGTGGACGAGGTGTGCCCGGCGGACAGCAAGATCACCCTGCACGGCACCGGCTCGCGCGCCATCGAAGTGAGCGGCAAGTCCGAGTGCACGGAAATCACCGATCTGGAGCAGGCCAAGAAG
>DASWSY010000661.1:0-2804 GCA_036402415.1 Rhizobacter sp.
CGAGAGCCACGTGCACGACGTGCAGATCACGAAGGAAGCGCCGAACTACCGTGCCGATTGATGGAGCGCCTCGGCCGACGGGTACGTCGGCCGATCCCCCGTGGGGATCGGGCCGGCTTGAGGTGGCCCGGCGCTCGGCCCGCCGCTGTGAGATGAAACCCGCGTGACCGAACCTTCCTTGAACCAGACGCCCATCGCCGCGGAACGTCCCGCGGCGATGCGCTTCATCCTGCTGACGGTGCTGATCGACATGGTGTCGATCGGCCTGATCATCCCGGTGCTGCCCGAGCTGGTCGGCCGCTTCACCACCGACCGCTCGGAGCAGGCCTTCTGGTTCGGCGCGATCATGTTCACCTTCGGCGTCGCGAACTTCTTCTGTGCGCCGGTGCTGGGGGCGCTGTCCGACCGATATGGCCGCCGTCCCGTGCTGCTGCTGGGCTTCTGCGGCTTTGCCTTCAGCTATTTCGCGACCGCCCTGGCCGCCACGCTGTGGCAGCTCGTGGCCATCCGCCTCGTGAGCGGTGCGCTGCAGGCCAATGCCAGCGTGGCCAACGCCTACGTGGCCGACATCACCACGCCCGACAACCGCGCCAAGCGCTTCGGCCAGGTCGGGGCGATGTTCGGGCTCGGGTTCATCCTCGGCCCGGTCATGGGCGGCGTGCTTGGAGAGATCGACATCCACCTGCCGTTCTACGTGTCCGGCGTGCTGGCCCTGCTGAACCTCGTCTACGGCTACTTCGTGCTGCCCGAGTCGTTGCAGCCCGAGCATCGCCGGCCGATGAGCTGGGGTGCCCTGAACCCCATCCAGTCGCTCAAGCAGCTCACCCGGCTCGAAGGCGTGGGCATCCTCGTGCTGGTGGTCGCCTTCGGCGCGCTGACCGATTCCATCCTGCGCAGCACCTGGGTGCTGTACACGGGCTTCCGCTTCGGCTGGGGGCCGATGGAGAACGGCTGGTCGCTGTTCGCCGTCGGCGTGGCGTCGGTGCTGGTGCAGGGCGTGCTGCTCAAGCGGCTGCTGGCGCGCTTCGGCGCTCGCCGCCTGGCCACGCTCGGCCTGCTCTCGGCGACCGCCTGCTACCTGCTGTGGGCCCTGTCGACGCAGGGCTGGATGATGTACGCGGTGATCGGCCTCAACCTGCTCGGCTTCACCGTCACGGCGTCCATCCAGTCGCTGGTGTCCAACGCTGCCGATGCCACGACGCAGGGCCGCACCATGGGCGCACTGTCGTCGCTCACGAGCTTGATGTATGTCTTCGGGCCGGTGATCGGGGCGTCGCTCCTGGGCGTGGTGTCGCACCTGCCGCCGAACGACTGGCAGGCCGGAGCCCCGTTCTTCTTCTGCGCCTTGCTCTCCGCCCTCTCCGCCGCCGTGGCGGTGCGGCACTTCTCGCGCCAGCCCGCGAAGCTGGCCCCCTTGACGAACGCCTGAGCCCACCCCGACCGAGTCTTCCACCATGCACGACAAGATCCTCATCCTCGACTTCGGCTCCCAGGTCACCCAGCTCATCGCGCGCCGCGTGCGCGAGGCACACGTCTACTGCGAGATCCATCCGAACGACGTGAGCGACACGTTCATCCGCGAGTTCCAGCCCAAGGGGATCATCCTCTCGGGCAGCCACGCGAGCACCTACGAGGACCACGAGCTGCGCGCGCCGCAGGCGGTGTGGGAGCTCGGCGTGCCGGTGCTCGGCATCTGCTACGGCATGTTCACGATGACGGTGCAGCAGGGCGGCGAGGTTGAGGCCAGCACGCACCGCGAGTTCGGCTATGCCGAGGTGCGGGCCCATGGCCACACCCGGCTGCTGCAAGGCATCGAAGACTTCGTCACGCCCGAAGGCCACGGCATGCTGAAGGTGTGGATGAGCCACGGCGACAAGGTCACCAAGCTGCCGCCCGGCTTCAAGCTGATGGCCTCGACCCCGAGCTGCCCCATCGCCGGCATGGCCGACGAGTCGCGCGGCTACTACGCCGTGCAGTTCCACCCCGAGGTGACGCACACCGTGCAGGGCCGCGCGCTGCTCAACCGTTTCGTGCTCGACATCTGCGCCGCGAAGCCCGACTGGGTGATGGGCAACTACATCGACGAAGCCGTGGCACGCATCCGCGAGCAGGTGGGCAGCGAAGAGGTGATCCTCGGTTTGTCAGGGGGCGTCGACTCGAGCGTGGCCGCCGCGCTCATCCACCGCGCGATCGGCGACCAGCTCACCTGCGTGTTCGTCGACCACGGCCTCTTGCGCCTGAACGAAGGGCGCATGGTGATGGAGATGTTTGCAGGCCGCCTGCACGCGAAGGTGGTGCATGTCGACGCGAGCGATCAATTCCTCGGCCACCTGGCGGGCGTGAGCGACCCCGAACAGAAGCGCAAGATCATCGGCCGCGAGTTCGTCGAGGTGTTCCAGGCCGAAGCCGCGAAGCTCAAGAGCGCCAAGTGGCTGGCCCAGGGCACCATCTACCCCGACGTGGTGGAAAGCGGCGGCGCCAAGACCAAGAAGGCGACCAGCATCAAGAGCCACCACAACGTCGGCGGCCTGCCCGAGAAGCTGGGCCTGAAGCTGCTCGAGCCCCTGCGCGAACTCTTCAAGGACGAGGTGCGCGAGCTGGGCGTCGCCTTGGGCCTGCCGCACGACATGGTCTACCGGCACCCGTTCCCCGGCCCCGGCCTGGGCGTGCGCATCCTCGGCGAAGTGAAGCGCGAGTACGCCGAGCTGCTGCGCCGCGCCGATGCGATCTTCATCGAGGAGCTGCGCGCCACCATCGATTCCGCCAGCGGCAAGAGCTGGTACGACCTCACGAGCCAGGCCTTC
>DASWSY010000662.1:0-1624 GCA_036402415.1 Rhizobacter sp.
CGCCGGAAAAATGCAGGTCGCGGATGCCCATGCCTTCCAGTTGCAGGAAGTGCTTGCGAAACAACCGGCCGCTGTCGTCCAACGGCACGAGCCGCAGGTGGTCGGTGCGTGCTTCGATCTCGACCTCCAGCAGCGCCGCCCAGCCGCGCAGCACCGGCCCGCGCAGGCCGAGCAGCAGGCGCCGCCCGCGGAGGGCCAGGCCTTCGATGTCGAAGCCGTTGTCCTTGCCGGGGATGGCCATGTAGGGCCCGAAGTGCGGGTCGTCGGCCAGCGCGTCGGTCAGCGGGTTGGATTGCGCGTCGCCCTTGAGCCGCAACGCGCGCCGGCCGTCGCGCGCCTGGCGGACGAGGCACGGTTCGCCGTCGGGCTCCACCTCGATGGGCAGGCAGGCCAGCAGGCGCCGGTTGCCGTCGAGCGTCACCTTGGCCAGTCGCTTGGCGTTGGCGGCGTCGTCCTTGCCGTCCTTGGCGTTCTTGCGCTTGAGGCCGTGCGAGCCGACCACCCACAGCATGCCGTCGTGCACGGCCATGCCTTCGAGGTCGGCTTCCTCATCGGCCGCGCCGGGCAGGTCGAGCAGGTCGGCCAGGGGAAAGTCGCGCACCTCGCCGAAGCGCAGCTGCTCCGGGCCCTGGCTGTCCAGCCGCCGCAGGCGGTCGATGCAGCAGGCTTCGTCGCCCGCCACCCAAAGCCAGTCGCCCGTGAAGGCGGCGCCGGACAGGTTGGTCTTGACGAGGGAGTCGGCCGTGAACTCGAGGCGGACGGCTTTGCTGAGGCGCTTGTTCGGCACTTGGAAACCTTGCGTCGTGAGGCAGCCGGGGCTGCGTGGCTCAGGCGGCACGGGAGGTGCCGACCACTGCAAGCCTAGCGCGAGCTGTGCCGGGCCGGGCCGCACGGGGCCAACGGAATCAGGCGTGTCACGCCGTCCCTCACAACGGTAAGCCTTTGTTGACCCCGGTTAACAGCACGCGAATTGCTCACAGCTCGCTACGTTTGTCCGTGAAGTCCTGCCTACATTCGCGCCACTTCTTCTCTCACGGACCACCGATGACAAGACTCTCGCCCCTGATCGCTGCCAGTGCCGCCCTGTTGCTGAGCGCCTGCGCCACCAAGGAATTCGTCAAGGAGACGGTCGCTCCGGTGCAGACCAGCGTGGACGGCCTCAACACCCGCGTGCAGTCGCATGACGAGGGCATCAAGGCGCTCGATGGCAAGCTGCAGAGCAGCGAGGCCCGCATGATGGCGGCATTGCAGCAGGAGGCGGCGGCGCGAACCCAGGCCTTCAACAACCTGCCCAAGCCGCCCGGCCTGCTGATGAGCACCGTGCTCAACGATGACAAGATCAAGTTCAGCTCGGGCCGTGCGCAGCTCACCGAGCAGGCGGGCCAGGAGCTGAACCAGCTCGTCGCCAAGCTCAAGGCTGACAACCAGCCCGTGTTCATCGAAATCCAGGGCCACACCGACAACACCGGCAGCGACGCCGGCAACCAGCAGCTGGGCCTGCAGCGGGCCGAGGCCGTGCGCCTGCACCTTTCCCGCGCCGGCCTGCCGCTGGCGCGCATGTCGACGATCAGCTACGGCGAGTCGGCGCCCCTCGCCGACAACAGCACCCGCGAAGGCCGCAGCG
>DASWSY010000663.1:0-9646 GCA_036402415.1 Rhizobacter sp.
AACGACAAGGCCAACCTGCCCAAGGCGAGCGAGCTGAAGATCACCGACGACGAGCTGCGCGAGAGCATCGTCAACAACCAGCTCAAGAAGATGCAGGAGCGCGGCAGCGACCTCACCGTCTTCTCGCCGCGTGCAAGCTTCATGGCCCACCACATCGGCGACTTCGAGGTCTCGTCGACCTGGGCCGCGATCTGCAACGAGCTCTGCTACCGCGTGGCCCAGCTCTTCCCCGACAACTTCATCCCCGCTGCGATGCTGCCGCAGTCGCCGGGCGTCGACCCCAGGACCTGCATCCCCGAGCTGGAGAAGTGCGTTACCCAATACGGCAACGTGGCGATCAACCTCAACCCCGACCCCTCGGGTGGCCACTGGACGTCTCCGCCGCTCACCGACAAGGCCTGGTACCCCATCTACGAAAAGATGGTGGAGCACCGCATCCCCGCGATGATCCACGTGAGCACGAGCTGCAACGCGTGCTTCCACACGACCGGCGCGCACTACATCAATGCCGACACCACGGCGGTGATGCAGCTCATCCAGGGTGACCTGTTCAAGGACTTCCCCGAACTCAAGTTCATCGTGCCGCACGGCGGCGGCGCCGCGCCCTACCACTGGGGCCGCTACCGCGGTCTCGCTCAGGAGCTGAAGAAGCCGCTGCTGAAGGACCACCTGCTGAACAACGTGTTCTTCGACACCTGCGTCTACCACCAGCCCGGCATCGACCTGCTGACCACCGTGATCCCGGTCGACAACATCCTCTTCGCGAGCGAAATGATCGGCGCGGTGCGCGGCATCGACCCCGAGACCGGGAACTACTACGACGACACCAAGCGCTACATCGAGGCCTCGAAGATCCTCTCGGCCGAAGACAGGCACAAGGTCTACGAGGCCAACGCGCGCCGTGTCTACCCGCGCCTCGACGCGGCTCTCAAAGCAAAGGGGAAGTGAGATGTACGAACTGGGCGTCGTCTACCGCAACATTCAGCGCACCGACAGCGCTGTCGCCGACAAGCTGGCCGCGCTCGGCAGTGCCACCGTGCACGAAGCGATGGGCCGTGTCGGCTTGCTGAAGCCCTACATGCGGCCGATCTATGCCGGCGCGCAGGTCTCGGGCACGGCCGTCACCGTGCTGCTGCACCCGGGGGACAACTGGATGATGCACGTGGTGGCCGAGCAGATTAAGCCCGGCGACATCGTCGTGGCGGCGATCACCGCCGAATGCACCGACGGCTACTTCGGCGACCTGCTGGCGACCTCGTTCCAGGCGCGGGGCGCTCGCGCGCTCATCATCGACGCCGGTGTGCGCGACGTGAAGACGCTCAGCGAGATGAAGTTCCCGGTGTGGAGCAAGGCCATCAGCAGCAAGGGCACGATCAAGGCGACGCTCGGCTCGGTCAACATCCCCGTGGTCTGTGCCGGCATGCTCGTGACACCCGGCGACGTGATCGTGGCCGACGACGACGGCGTGGTCTGCGTGCCGCGCGCCATCGCCGCCAGGACGCTGGAAGCCGCGCAGGCCCGCGAAGCCAACGAAGGCGAGAAGCGCGCCAAGCTGGCCTCGGGCGTGCTGGGCCTGGACATGTACAAGATGCGCGAGCCGCTCGAGAAGGCCGGCTTGAAGTACATCGATTGACGCCGACCCGTTCGGTGACGAAGGAGCGCTCCATGAACACCGATCCCAAGCAGTGGCACATCGGCCTCGTCGGCTATGGCGAGGTCGGTCGCATCCTGGCCGAAGACCTGCGCAAACAAGGCGTGAAGGTCGGCGCCTTCGACCTCAAGCTGCACAGCGAAGCCGGCTCGCCGCTGCGCCAGCATGCCGCCGTCAACGGCGTGACGCTGTACGAATCACATGCCGAGCTGGCCGAGAACGCCGACTTCATCGTGAGCGCCGTCACCGCCAGCCAGGCCGTGCCGGTGGCCGAAGCCTGTGCGCCGTCGATCCGACCGAGCGCCTTCTTCCTCGACTTCAACTCCGCCTCGCCCGGCGCCAAGATCCGCGCGGCCGACATCGTCAACCGCAACGGCGGGCGTTATGTCGAAGGGGCGGTGATGACTTCCATCCCGCCTTACCGCATCAAGGTGCCGCTGCTGCTCGGCGGGCCGGATGCGAACGCGCTGATGCCGCTCCTCAACGCGCTCGGCTTCGACAGCAAGGTGACGAGCGACAAGCTTGGCGTGGCCTCGGCCACCAAGATGTGCCGCAGCATCATGATCAAGGGCCTGGAGGCCATGGTGATCGAAAGCTTCACCACCGCCCGCGCCTACGGCGTGGAAGACGCGGTGCTGGCCTCGCTGAAGGAGACCTTTCCCGGCATCGATTGGGAGAAGCAAGGGGCCTACTTCTTCCAGCGCGTGATCGAGCACGGCCGCCGCCGCAGCGAAGAAGTGCGCGAGGTGGCGCAGACGGTGCGCGAGATCGGCCTGGAGCCCTGGTCGGCGAGCGGCACCGCCGAGCGTCAGGCCTGGGTCGCCGACCTTGCGGACGCGGGCCTCTTCGGGCCCAAAGGCACACCGCAATTCGCCCGCAGCCCCGACTGGCGCACAGAGGCCGACCGCCTCCTCGCCCAATTCAAACCCATCGACTGAACCGTCCCATGCACTTCGAGAAGACCCCTGGCTGGCTCGACTGGTACGCCGGCCCGAGCAAACCCGCCTTCACCTTGCCCGCCGGCAGCGTGGACGCGCACTGCCACGTGTTCGGCCCCGGCACCGAGTTTCCCTACGCCCCCGAGCGCAAGTACACCCCTTGCGATGCATCAAAGCACCAGCTCTACGCCCTGCGCGACCATCTGGGCTTCGATCGCAACGTGGTCGTGCAGGCCACCTGCCACGGGGCCGACAACCGCGCGATGGTCGATGCGCTCGTGCATTCGAAGGGCAAGGCGCGCGGCGTGGCCACGGTCAGGCGTTCGGTGACCGATGACGAGCTGAGGGCGATGAACGAGGCCGGCGTGCGTGGCGTTCGCTTCAACTTCGTCAAGCGCCTGGTCGACTTCACGCCCAAGGACGAGCTGATGGAAATCGCCGCACGCATCGCCCCGCTCGGCTGGCACGTGGTGATCTATTTCGAGGCGGTGGACCTGCCGGAGCTGTGGGACTTCTTCACTGCCCTGCCGACCACCGTGGTGGTGGACCACATGGGCCGGCCCAACGTCACCAAGCCGGTCGACGGTCCGGAGTTCGAGCTCTTCGTGAGGTTCATGCGCGACTACCCCAACGTGTGGAGCAAGGTGAGCTGCCCGGAACGCCTGAGCGTCTCGGGCCCGCCCGCGCTCAACGGCGAGCGCCACGCCTACCGCGACGTGATCCCGTTTGCCCGGCGCATCGTCGAGACCTTCCCCGACCGTGTGCTCTGGGGCACCGATTGGCCGCATCCGAACCTGAAGAACCACATGCCCGACGACGGCCTGCTGGTCGACTTCATCCCCCACATCGCAACCACCGCCGAGCTGCAGAAGAAGCTGCTGGTCGACAACCCGATGCGGCTCTACTGGCCCGAAGAGGCGAAAGGCTGAACCATGCCCCTCGACAAACCCTACCTCGACATCCCCGGCACGACGATCTTCGATGCCGAACAGTCCCGCAAGGGCTTCCACCTCAACCAGTTCTGCATGTCTCTGATGAAGGCCGCGAACCGCGAGCGCTTCAAGGCCAACGAACGTGCCTACCTCGACGAGTGGCCGATGAGCGAAGAGCAGAAACAGGCGGTGCTTGCACGCGACCTCAACCGCTGCATCGCGCTCGGCGGCAACATCTACTTCCTCGCCAAGATCGGCGCGACCGACGGGCGCAGCTTCCAGCAGATGGCAGGCAGCATGACCGGCATGACCGAAGACGAGTACCGCAACATGATGATCGCCGGCGGGCGCTCGGCCGAAGGCAACCGCAAGCTCGGCGAAGACGGCGACGCCCAACCCCACCGCCAGCCGCAAGGCGCCGCTGGCAAGACGAAATGAACTGACATGGCCAAGATCACCGCATCCGTCTACACCTCGCACGTGCCGGCCATCGGCGCGGCCCTCGACCAGGGCAAGACCGGCGAGCCCTACTGGCAGCCGGTCTTCAAGGGCTACGACTTCTCCAAGCAATGGATGAAGGACCACACGCCCGACGTGATCTTCCTCGTCTACAACGACCACGCCACGGCCTTCAGCCTGGAAATGATCCCGACCTTCGCCATCGGCTGTGCCGACCGCTACCAGCCGGCCGACGAAGGCTACGGCGCGCGGCCCGTGCCCGTGGTCGAGGGCGACGCCGAGTTCGCCTCGCACATCGCGCACTCGGTCATCCAGGACGACTTCGACCTCACCATCGTCAACAAGATGGACGTGGACCACGGCCTCACCGTGCCGCTGTCGCTGATGTTCGGCCAGCCCGACAAGTGGCCGTGCAAGGTGATTCCGTTCGCCGTCAACGTGGTGCAGTACCCGGTGCCCTCGGGCCAGCGTTGCTACAACCTCGGCAAGGCCATCGGCCGCGCGATCGCGAGCTACGACAAGCCGCTGAACGTGCAGATCTGGGGCACCGGCGGCATGAGCCACCAGCTCCAGGGCCCGCGCGCCGGGCTCATCAACAAGGACTTCGACAACAACTTCCTCGACCGCCTGATCGCCGACCCCGAGGGCCTGGCCAAGGTGCCGCACATCGACTACGTGCGCGAAGCCGGCAGCGAAGGCATCGAACTCGTGATGTGGCTGATCGCGCGCGGCGCGATGTCGGCCAAGCCGCCCAAGGTGGCGCATCGCTTCTATCACGTGCCTGCGTCGAACACGGCCGTGGGCCATCTGATCCTGGAGAACCAAGCATGACGATCAAGGTTGCACTCGCCGGCGCCGGCGCGTTCGGCATCAAGCATCTGGATGCGATCAAGCTGATCGACGGCGTGGAAGTCATCTCGCTGATCAGCCGCGACCTCGGCAAGACCCAGGAAGTCGCCGACAAGTACGGCATCGGCCACGTCACCACCGACCTCGCGGACAGCCTCAGGATCAAGGAACTCGACGCGGTGATCCTCTGCACGCCAACGCAGATGCACGCGGCGCAGTCGATCGCCTGCCTGGAGGCCGGCAAGCACGTGCAGGTGGAGATCCCGCTGTGCGACGTGCTGAAGGACGGCGAGAAGGTCGTGGCGATGCAGAAGCAGACGGGGCTCGTGGCCATGTGCGGCCACACCCGCCGCTTCAACCCCAGCCACCAGTACGTGCACAAGAAGATCGTCGCGGGCGATTTCAACATCCAGCAGATGGATGTGCAGACCTATTTCTTCCGCCGCACCAACATGAATGCGCTGGGCCAGCCACGCTCGTGGACCGACCACCTGCTGTGGCACCACGCCGCGCACACGGTCGACCTCTTCGCCTACCAGACCGGCTCGCCCATCGTGAAGGCGAACGCGATCCAGGGCCCGATCCACCCCACGCTCGGCATCGCGATGGACATGAGCATCCAGCTCAAGGCCGCCAACGGCGCGATCTGCACCTTGAGCCTGAGCTTCAACAACGACGGCCCGCTCGGCACCTTCTTCCGCTACATCGGCGACACCGCCACCTACATCGCGCGCTACGACGATCTCTTCAACGGCAAGGAAGAGAAGCTCGACGTGAGCAAGGTCGATGTCAGCATGAACGGCATCGAGCTGCAGGACCGCGAGTTCTTCGCCGCCATCCGCGACAAGCGCGAGCCGAATGCGAGCGTGGCGCAGGTGCTGCCGTGCTACCAGGTGCTGCACCAGCTCGAACAGCAGCTCCAGGCGTGATGCAGCAGCGCCGGCTCGGCCCGTTCACCGTCTCGGCCCTCGGGCTGGGCTGCATGAACCTGAGCCATGCCTACGGCGCGCCGCCCTCGAAACCGGAGGCCGAGGCGCTGTTGCTGCGGGCGCTCGAGCTCGGCGTCACGCTCTTCGACACCGCCGCGCTCTACGGCTTCGGCCTCAACGAGACGCTGCTCGGCGAGGTGCTGAGTGCGCACCGCTCGAAGTTCACGCTCGCGAGCAAGGGCGGCCTGCACGGCAACGCCGAAGGCAAGCGCGTGGTCGACGGCCGGCCCGAGACGATCAAGTGGAGCTGCGAGCAGAGCCTGAAGCGCCTGCGCACCGAGGTCATCGACCTCTACTACCTGCACCGCTGGGACAAGCGCGTCCCCATCGAAGACAGCGTGGGTGCCATGGCCGACCTGGTGCGCGACGGCAAGGTGCGCACCATCGGCCTGTCGGAAGTCTCGGCCGCGACGATCAAGCGGGCGCATGCAGTGCACCCGGTCACCGCGGTGCAGACCGAGTATTCGCTCTGGACGCGCAACCCCGAGATCGCCGTGCTCGACACCTGCCGCGAGATCGGCGCCGCCTTCGTGGCCTTCAGCCCGCTGGCGCGCGGTTTCCTCACCGGCACGCTGCGCGAGGTGGCGAGCCTGGGCGAACGCGACATCCGCAAGACCATGCCGCGCTTCTCGCCCGACAACTACGCGGCCAACCTGAAGCTGCTCGACGGCTACGGCGCCATCGCGGCGCGCGTGGGCTGCACGCCTGCGCAGCTTGCGCTCGCGTGGCTGCTGCACCGCGCCGAGCACATCATCCCCATTCCCGGCACCCGCAGCGTCGCCCACCTCGAAGAGGACCTCGGCGCCGACGCGGTGAGGCTCGATGCGGCGGTGATGCAGCAGCTCGACGCGCTCATCAACCCGCGCACCGTCATCGGCCCGCGCTACGACGCGATGGCGCAGGCCGGCGTCGACACCGAGGAGTTCTGAACGCCATGCGCCCCACGCTGCTGCTCCTGCCCGGCCTGCTGTGCGACGAGGCCGTGTGGCGACCCCAGATCGACGGGCTCGAGGCCGGCGGACACGTCGTCGACTACGGCCTGCGCCGCTCGCTGGCCGACATGGCCGAGCATGCGCTGGCCGTCGCGCCGCCCGGTCCGCTGGCGGTGGCCGGCCATTCGATGGGGGGCCGGGTCGCGTTCGAGATGTGGCGCCTCGCGCCCGCGCGCATCGCCCGCCTGGCCCTGCTCGACACCTCGTACCACCCGCTCGCCTCCGGAGAGGCCGGCGCCTCCGAACGCGCGGGCCGGATGGCACTGCTGGCCACCGCACGCCGCGACGGCATGCACGCCATGGCGCGCGAATGGGCGCGCGGCATGGTGCACGAGAGCCGGCTCGGCACGCCGCTCTTCGACGAGATCGTCGAGATGCTGGCGCGCAAGACGCCCGAGCACTACGAAGCGCAGATCGAGGCGCTGCTGCAGCGCCCCGATGCCGACCCGCTGCTGCCCACCATCACCTGCCCGACGCTCCTGCTGTGCGGGCGCGACGATGCCTGGAGCACCCCGGCGCGCCACGAGCACATGCACACCCGCATCACCGGCTCCAGGCTCGTCGTCGTCGAGCGCTGCGGCCACATGAGCACGATGGAGCAGCCGGAGGCGGTGACCCAGGCATTCCGCGACTGGCTGGGGTGATCGGCCCGCGCGGCGTGCGGGTCTGGGAAGATCGCGCGCCATGACCCGCCACCTGCTGCGCCTCTGGTTTCTCGCCTGCATGCTCGCGCTTGCCGCCTGCAGTTCCACCCCCACCCGCGACGGCCCCGAGGCCAAACCACCGGGCGGCCTCGACAAGGTGCCCGACGCCACGCCGCGCATCGAGCCGGTGCGCGAGGGCGGCCCCAACAAGCCCTATGCCGTGCTCGGCCAGGGCTACACGCCGGTAAAGGGCGACGCGGAGATGTCGGAGAAGGGCCTGGCGTCCTGGTACGGGAAGAAGTTCCACGGCCGCAAGACCGCCAGCGGCGAGGTCTACAACATGTACGCGATGACGGCGGCGCACAAGACCATGCCGCTGCCGAGCTACGCCCGGGTGCGCAACCCGGCCAACGGGCGCGAGATCATCGTGCGGGTCAACGACCGCGGGCCTTTCCACAAGGGCCGCATCATCGACCTCAGCTACACCGCCGCCCTGAAGCTGGGGGTGTTGAAGGGAGTGGCGCCGGTGGAGGTGGAGCGCATCACCCACGAGCAGATCCGTCGCGGCACCTGGCGCCGCGACGGCGCCGCCAGCCCCGAGGGCGAGCCGGCGCCCAGCGCCGCGGCGCTGGCCGAAGTGGCCGCCAAGACGGAAGCCACAGCGCCTCCGCCCGCCGAAGCCGGCACGCCGGCGGCCGAGGGCTTCTGGGTGCAGCTCGGGGCCTTCCGCCAGCGAAGCGGCGCCGAGCAGTTCCAGCGGCAGGTGGCCCAGGAACTGGACTGGCTCGCGCCACTGATGGCGATCTTCGGCGAGCCGCAGCTCTTCCGGCTGCAGGCCGGACCGTTCAGCTCGCGCAGCGAGGCGCAGGAGGCGGCCGCCCGGGTCCGCGACGCCTTGAAGCTCGTGCCGGTGATCGTCGAACGGCGCTGAGGCACGGGCGCCGGCGCTGGGCGAACCGGCACGAACGGCCCCGTAAATTGCACGACTGCGGAAAGTCAGCGGGCGAGAACTTCCCGCGACCTCCACAAACCCTCACAAACCAAGGGCTTACCCTGTGTTTTGGCTCACTTGTGACAAGAAGTACACGGCCGAAGTGAAAACCCGAAAGCCAAAGTTGGACCACCGTGCAACATTGATCTCACCCTGAAATCCTCAGGGCAACAAAAGGGCGGAAGCCAGAGACGCCGCCCCATCCCATGGAGATCGTCGTCATGTCTTCACGTCTGATCCGCAGCGCCGCCGTGTTCGTGACCGCCCTGCTCGGCGCCGCCGCCGCCCAGGCCGGCAACTTCACCGCCTCCTACTCCGCCGGCCTGAGCACCTACAGCATCAAGGGCACCGAACCCGCCTCCGGCAAGCACCCCGTGTTCATCTACACCGTGGGCACCACCGAGAGCTACGACAACGCCCAGGCCATGGGCGCGGTGGCCGAGATGGCCGCCAAGGGCTTCGTCGCCGCCGCGGTGCAATACGACAGCTCGCTCTTCGGCACCTGCTCGCAGATCCTGTCGAAGGCGCGCTACATCTACAACAGCGGCTCCTCCAGCAGCGCCATCTCCAAGCTGTGCGCGCGCGCCACGGCCGACTGCTCCAAGGGCATCGTGGTCGCCGGCTTCAGCCAGGGCTCGGTGATCGCGCTCAACGCGAAGAACTACGACAGCCGCGTGCGTGCCGCCTACGGCATGGGCTCTCACACCTCGTACACGACCTACGTGATGAGCTCGTGCATGACGCCGGGCAACTACACGATCTCGAAGGACAACGTGCGCATCGTCAACGGCCAGAGCGACAGCTTCCCGGTCGGCAGCGTGCGCTCGTCGTCCGAGTCGGTCGCCGGCCGCAGCTGCGGCAGCTTCGCCTACGAATGCCTGGCCACCAACGGCTCGGGCTGGATCATGATCCGCGACAGCGCCGTGGGCGACGGCTCGGCCGACCACTGCTACCAGCGCGTGGGCGGCTGCCTCGGCCTGCAGAGCGTGACCGACAGCACCTGGCGCAATGGCAGCACCAACTGGGGCCTGAAGGCCAACCTCACGTGGCTCAACGGCTTCGTGACGCACTGATCCGAAAGAGTCCGTGAGGGAAGGAGACCCGGGACCCGCGTCACGCTGCCCAGCAGGGTGACGCGGGCATAACCGGAGCCTCCTTCACGCCTTCCCTTTGACACCGCTGCCGCACAGGATGCGCACGT
>DASWSY010000664.1:0-6476 GCA_036402415.1 Rhizobacter sp.
GCCCGGGCCGCCCGGCGCGTGCCACATGGTGATGCGCCCCGGGGAAGGCACGAACTTGTATGGATCCTCGGCGTTCACCCGGCATTCGATCGCATGGCCGCGCACCTGGATGTCGCGCTGGCTGAACGGCAGCTTCTCGCCGGCGGCCACCTGGATCTGCGTGCGCACGATGTCGACGCCGGTGATCAGCTCCGTCACCGGGTGCTCCACCTGGACGCGGGTGTTCATCTCGATGAAGTAGAACTCGCCGTTCTCGTAGAGGAATTCGAAGGTGCCGGCACCGCGGTAGCCGATCTTCTTGCAGGCGGCGGCGCAGCGTTCGCCGATGCGCTCGATCACGCGGCGCGGGATGCCCGGCGCCGGTGCTTCCTCGATGATCTTCTGGTGGCGGCGCTGCATGGAGCAGTCGCGCTCGCCCAGCCAGACGGCGTTCTTGTGCTCGTCGGCCAGCACCTGGATCTCGATGTGGCGCGGGTTCTCGAGGAACTTCTCCATGTAGACCGCCGGGTTGCCGAAGGCGGCGCCCGCCTCGGCCTTGGTGGTCTGCACCGCGTGCAGCAGCGCAGCTTCGGTGTGCACCACGCGCATGCCGCGGCCACCGCCGCCACCGGCGGCCTTGATGATCACCGGGTAGCCCACCGCACGGCCGATCTTGACGATTTCCTTCGGGTCATCGGGCAGGGCGCCTTCGGAGCCGGGCACGCAGGGCACGCCCGACTTGATCATGGCCTGCTTGGCCGAGACCTTGTCGCCCATGATGCGGATCGACTCGGGCGTCGGGCCGATGAAGGTGAAGCCGCTCTGCTCCACACGTTCAGCGAAGTCGGCGTTCTCGGACAGAAAGCCGTAGCCGGGGTGGATGGCCTCGGCGTCGGTGACCTCGGCCGTCGAGATGATGGCCGGCATGTTGAGGTAGCTCTGCGCCGAGGCGGCCGGGCCGATGCACACGGCCTCGTCGGCGAGCTTCACGTACTTGGCGTCGCGGTCGGCCTCGGAGTAGACGACGACCGACTTGACGCCCATTTCACGGCAGGCGCGTTGAATGCGGAGAGCGATCTCTCCCCGATTCGCGATGAGGATTTTCTTGAACATGAGAGACCGCGCCTTATTCGATGACGAACAAGGGCTGCCCGAACTCCACCGCCTGGCCGTTCTGCGCCAGCACCTGCGTGACCGTGCCGGACTTGTCGGCCTCGATCTCGTTCATGATCTTCATCGCTTCGATGATGCAGATCGGATCGCCTTCCTTGACCACCGTGCCGACCGAGGCGAAGGGCTTGGCGCCCGGGCTCGCGGCGCCATAGAAGGTGCCGACCATGGGCGACTTGACCACGTGGCCGGCGGGCGCCGCCGGGGCGGCTTCGGCGGCTGCCGCGACAGGCGCCGGTGCGGCGGCCGCCACGGGCGCAGCAGAGGCTGCGGCGGGTGCGGCCTGGTAGACGACCGGTTGCGCGGCCACGGCGGCCTGCGGATCGCTCTTGACGATGCGCACCTTGCCGTCGGCCTCGGTGATCTCAAGCTCGGAGATGTTCGATTCAGACACCAGGTCGATCAGCGTCTTCAGTTTGCGCAGGTCCATGTGTTCTCCAACTCCTGTCGTTATGGGGCGGCCTCGATCGCCCGCCGGGGCGACGTGCCGGTGTCGGCCGGGCTAAGCCTTCTTGGGGCCGCGCCGGAGCGCATGGCCCAGGGCGAGCCGGTATCCATCGGCGCCCAGCCCGACGATCACGCCTTCGGCGAGATCGGAAAAATAGGAATGGTGGCGGAAGGGCTCGCGGCGGTGCACATTCGACAGGTGCACTTCGATGAACGGGATCGCCACGCCCGCGAACGCATCGCGCAGAGCCACGCTGGTGTGCGTGAATGCGCCGGGGTTGATGATCACGAAGTCGGTGCCATCGAGTCGTGTGGCCTGCACGCGGTCGATCAGCGCGCCTTCGTGGTTGCTCTGGAAACTTTCCAGCGTCGAGCCGGCATCGGCGGCGATCTTCGCGAGTTCTGCGTTGATCTGATCCAAAGTCGCCGAACCATAGACCGCCGGCTCGCGGGTGCCGAGCAGATTGAGGTTGGGGCCGTGCAGGACGAGGATCTTCATGGCTTCAAAAGCGAAGGCCGAACTTTACGCGTTTTTGAGCGCTGATCCACGCACGAAGGCAAATTACTGCCCGCTGGAGAATTTTTGTGCCCAGGCGGCCAGGTCTTCGGGCTTGAGCAGCCCGAGTTTGCGGAAGACCGCTGCGCCCTGGCGGTCGAACGCGACGGTGAACGGCAGCGAGCCGCTGGGGTTGCCGAGCGAGCGGGTGAGCTCCACGCCGTTGAGCCCGGCCAGGCCGATCGGAAAGCTCATCGGGAGCTTGCCCAGAAATTCCCGTACGGGGGTCGGGCTGTCGATGGCGAGCCCGACCACGTGCCAGCCTTTCGCCTTGTGTTCCTTATAGAAGGCGTCGAGCAGCGGCATCTCCTTGATGCACGGGGCACACCAGGTGGCCCAGAAATTCAGCAGCACCGGCTGGCCCCGCAGCGAGGCCATGTCCAGCTCGCCGCCCTCCGGGCGTTCGAAGCGTTGCCCCCAGACGGTCTGCACGGCCTCGTCATCGGGCGCGGTGTCGCGGTGACGCCACCAGGCCCATCCGGCGCCCGCGCCCGCGGCGGCAAGCGCCACGCCGCCCGTCAACATGGCCTGGCGGCGGTTCATGGCGAGGCGCCCTCGTCCAGCAGGCGGCGCAGCGCCGCGAGGTCACCGCGTTCGGACTGTCCGCGGGCATCGGGCTTCAAGGCGCCGCGCAGGTCGTCGTGGTCGAGGATGCTCAGGTGCACGGTCACTGGCTCGCCGAGCTCGGCGCTCCTGCTGCTGACCGTCAGCACGTCGATCGGTTCGCCGCGCGGGCCCGAGATCGTGCCCACGTCGTAGTCGACCCGCTTGTCGATCAGGGTCAGCTCGGCCTGCTTGGAGTCGTCGCAATAGAGCTGCAGGTGCACGCTGGACAAGCGGGTCGCCGTGCCGCGCCACACGGCCCCGGTGAGGTAGGGCCGCATGTCCTGCAGGCGCTCCATCCACAGCAGCGCGACCTGGCGCAAGGCCCGCAGCTCACCGGGCTGGGTGTCGGCGCAGAAGAGATCGATGTAGGCCCGGACCTCGTCTTCCACTTCGTCGTTGCCCGGCAGGTCGACCGCGCGCACGCTGGCGCGGCCCAGCAGCTTGGCCGCGCGCCGCTTGGCCGGGCCGTACTCCATGCCTTCTTCGACGATGAGTCGTGCGGCGGCACTGGCCACTTCGGCGCTGAGTTGGGAGCCCATGCTGGCGATTCTAGGAAGCGTCTCGGGGCTCAGGGCAATTCCACCGCGCCCATGCGGGCGACGACGGTGCTGGCGCGGCCCATCACATAGGCCGAGTTGGGCCGTTTCTCGAAGCGCTTGGGCGCGGGCAACATCACCGCCAGTCGAGCGGCGGGGTAGGCACCGAGCCGGGCGGCGTCGACATGGAAGTAGTGGCGCGCGGCGGCCTGCGCACCGAAGAGGCCCTCGCCCCATTCCACGTTGTTGAGGTAGATCTCGAGGATGCGCCGCTTCGACAGCGTGCCTTCGAGCATGAAGGTGATGACGAATTCCTGCCCCTTGCGTGCGAAGTTGCGCTCCCCGCTCAGGAAGAGGTTCTTCGCCAGCTGTTGCGTGATGGTGGAGCCGCCGACGATCTTGGCCGTGGCACGCGGCTTCTCGGGCGGCGGGCGGTTCTGGCGCGCGGCCTGCTTCGCCTGGCGCTCGTTGATGCGCTCGGCCTGGGCCTGGGCACGCAGGTTCTTCTCCCAGGCTTTTTCGAGCGCCTCCCACTCCACCCCGCTGTGCTCGGTGAAGCCAGCGTCTTCCGAGGCGATCACGGCGCGCTTGAGGTGGTCGGAGATGCGCTCGTCGTCGACCCAGGTCTGGCTCCACAGGAGCTGGTGCTGTTCGGCGACGATGCGCCGCATTTCGGAGCGCTGGAAGGTGGTGGACTGAGGGTCGACCACCGCCATCATGGCGATGCGCGCCAGGAAGTAGGCCTGCAGCGAGATGCCGCAGATCAGAACCAGGCCGACGATGCGCAGCAGGTGGTGCACGAGCGGCTTCATGATCCTGCGAGCCTCGCGCGCAATGCGGCGAGCACCGGCGCGGTCTCGGGCGTGACGCCGCGCCAGACGCGGAAGGCCTCGGCCGCCTGTTCGACCAGCATGCCCAGGCCATCGCGTGCCTGCGCGCCGTGTTGCGTGGCCCATTGCATGAAGCCCGCGGCGGCCGGGCCGTACATCATGTCGAGCGCCAGGCCGCCGGCTCGCAGCACGCTCGGCGCCACCGGAATCGCAGCACCTTGCAGGCTGGTCGCGGTGGCGTTGACGACCACGTCGAAGGCCTGGCCCGCGGCCTGCAGCGGGCGCGCGGCGAGGCCCACCCCGTGCGCGTCGGCCAGCGCGGCATGCCGCCGGACCAGGGCATCGGCCTTGTCCACGCTGCGGTTGGCCACCACGATCTCCTGCGGGCCGGCTTCGATCAAGGGGCCGAGTGCCCCGGCCGCCGCACCGCCCGCGCCGACCAGCAAGACGCGCTTGCCGCGCAGCGGCACGCCGGCGTTGCGCTCGATGTCGCGCACGAGGCCGATGCCGTCGGTGTTGTCGGCGAACCAGCCGTCGCGGTCGAAGCGCAGCACGTTGGCGGCTTCGGCCAGCGTGGCGCGCGGGCTTCGGCGTGCCGCCAGTCGATAGGCGTCGACCTTGAACGGCACCGTCACGTTGCAGCCGCGGCCGCCTTCGTCGGCAAAGGCCTTCACGGTGGACTCGAAGGCATCGAGCGGGCACAGCAGCCGGTCGTAGGCGACCGCTTGGCCGGTGGCCTGCGCAAACTGCGCGTGGATGAACGGGGACTGGCTGTGCTCGACCGGGTTGCCGGCGACGACGTACCTGTCGGGCGCGCTCACGGCTGTTTCACCGGTTCGGCGACGGAGGTGGCGAAGCCGTCTTCGCGCGAGAAGCGGAAGCGCGTGGGGATGACGAGCTGGTCGGCCTGTTTCTTCATCGCCGCCGAGAACGAGCCGAAAGGCGCGGCGGCCTGCACGATGGAGACGGCACGCTTGTCGAGCAGCTTCGACTGCGAGGCCTGCACGATCTCGGTGTCGACGATGCGGCCGGCCGAGTCGACGGTGATGATCATCACCAGCTCGCCATACAGCTTCTTGCCCTGGTGCTCGGGGAAGTTGCGCGTGCCGCGGTCTTCGATCTTGCGGCGAAGCTGGTCGTAGTAGATCGCGTAGACCTCTTCGCGTGTGGACGGGCTGATGTAGCGCTTCTTGGGGCGCGCATTCTCTTCGTTGATGCGCTTCTCGATTTCCGCGAGCAGCTGCAGGAGCTGCTTGCGGCGCTCTTCCTGGGCGCGGTCCTGCGGGCGGCCCTGGTCGCGTTTGGGATCGGGTTGGGGCAGGGTGGCGAGCTCGCGGCGCACTTGCGCGAGCAGTTGCTGCTGCGTTTCCTGCAACTGCTCGATCTGGCGCCGCGCGTCTTCCGACGATTCGCCGATCTCGGTGAGGTTGGCGCTCGGCAGCGGCGAGGTGGCGCGGCCGCGGTCCACGTCGCCGCCGCCGGCCAGGTTGCGCTGCGCAATGGCTTGTGCCTTGGTCGGCGCTTCGGTGCCGCGTGCGTTGACGAGGATCACCTCCAGCGGGGTGTCCTGGAAGGCCCGCGTGAAGCCCTCCGGGTCGACCGCCGGCCAGGCCAGCAGGCCGGCGTGCACGACGACGGAGATCGTGAGCGAAACCTGGAGGACCGAAAACTTGGCCATGCGAACGTCGGACCGGAGCGTCAAACAGAGGGCGACGATGCTACCGCGCCCGAAGCGGCAGGGTCTTCCGTGGCATCTCCTTGCACGTCGATCGCGAGCGTGAGCGGCCCGGCGCTCGCTTCCTCGATCTCGGTGTCTTCGATCACCGCATCGTCGGCCGGCGTGGCCGGATCGTCCAGGCGCTGCAGCACGCTCGCATGCACGTCGAGCGTCAGCAGGTCGGTGCCGGTGACGCGCACCTTCACGCGGGCACCGCGCGGCAGGCGTTCGGCGCCCACCGCCTTGAAGACCAGGGGCAACGTGTCGGCACGCACCAGGCCGTCTTTCATCACGGCGGCGTCGAGCTCCTGCAGGCCGTGCTGGGCCAGGTACTGCAGCGTCCAGTAGCGCTCGATGCCCGATTGGTAGCCGTTGTAGGCGGTGTAGGCCGCGTCGAAGCTCGAGATGATGGAAAAGAGCGCTGCGTCCTTGGGCTTGAACGGCGCGGCCAGCAGCGCGGTGCGACCGTGGCGGGCGCAGGCGATGATCTGCCACTGGTTCACCAGGTCGACGTAGCGGCGCAGCGGCGAGGTGGCCCAGGTGTATTGCGCGACACCCATGCCGGCGTGCGGCGCTGCCTTGGTGCTCATGCGCACCTTCACGCCGGGCGCCATGCTGGCCTGGCTGCGGTAGAT
>DASWSY010000665.1:0-5720 GCA_036402415.1 Rhizobacter sp.
GCGGTGTAGTCGAGCGTGGCACCGTCGGGCGCATTGACGGTGGCGAGGATCACGCCGCGGTCTTCCATGGGCGCGAGCTCGCTCTTGGCCCCCTTGAAGAGCAGCCAGCTGCCGCCGGCCGCCAGGGCCATCACCACCAGCACCACCCAGCGGTGGGCGAGCGTCCAGCGCAGCGCGCGGCCGTAGCCGCGGGTCAGGCGGTCGAGCCCGGCTTCCATGAAGACGTCGAAGCGGTTCGGCTTGGCCTCATGACGCAGCAACTTGCTGCACATCATCGGCGTGAGCGTGAGCGCGACGAAGCCCGAGACGATCACCGCGCCGGCGAGCGTCAGCGCGAATTCGGTGAAGAGCCGCCCGGTGCGCCCCGGCGCGAACGCGAGCGGGGCGAACACGGCCGCCAGCGTCATCGTCATCGCCACCACCGCGAAGCCGATCTCCTTCGCGCCCTTCAGCGCCGCCTGGAAGGGTTCCATGCCCTCTTCGATGTGGCGGAAGATGTTTTCAAGCACCACGATGGCGTCGTCGACCACCAGGCCGATGGCCAGCACCAGCGCGAGCAGCGTGAGCGTGTTGATGGTGAAGCCGGTGACGGCCATGATCGCGAAGGTGCCGATCAGGCTCACCGGGATGGTGACGAGCGGGATGATCGCCGCGCGCAGGTGGCGCAGGAAGATGAACACGACGAGCGCCACCAGCACCACCGCCTCGGTGATGGTGACGAACACCGACTTCACCGACCTGTCGATGAACACCGAGTTGTCGTTGGCCACCTGCACCTTGAGGCCGGGCGGCAGGTCCTGCTGCAGCTTGGGCAGCATGTCGCGCACGCCGGCCGACACCTCCAGCGGGTTGGCCGTGGCCTGGCGGATCACGCCGGCCGAGATGGACGGCACGCCGTTCAGCCGCACGCTGCTGCGCTCGCTGGCCGCGGCCTGCTCGATGCGCGCCACGTCGCGCAGGCGCACGGTGTAGCCGCTGACCGTCTTGAGCGCCACGGCGCCGAACTGCTCGGTGGTGTTGAGGTCGGTGCGTGCAGTGACGCTGAACTCGCGCTGCTGGCTCTCGATGCGCCCGGCGGGCACCTCCAGGTTCTGCTTGCGCAGCGCGTCTTCCACGTCCTGCACGGTGAGCTTGTACGACGCGAGCTTGTCGGGATCGAGCCAGATGCGCATCGAGAACTTGCGGTCGCCGTTGACCTGCACGTCGGCCACGCCGCTCACCGTCTGGAGACGCGGCTTGACGACGCGGTTGATGACGTCGGTGATCTGCAGCGGCGACAGGGTGTCGCTCGTGAAGGCGAGCCAGATGGTGGGCGTGGCGTCGGCCTCGACCTTGGCGATCACGGGTTCGTCGACGGCGTCGGGCAGGCGTGCCCGCACACGCGAGACGCGGTCACGCACGTCGGCGGCCGCGTCGTCGGGGCTCTTCTCGAGCTTGAAGCGCACCGTGATCTGGCTCTGCTCGGAGCGCGAGATCGAAGTGATGATCTCCACGCCGTCGATGCCCGCGATGGAGTCTTCGAGCGGCTTGGTGACCTGCGACTCGATCACCTCGGCCGAGGCGCCGATCAGGCGCGTGGTCACGTTGACGACCGGCTCGTCGATGCGCGGGTACTCGCGCACCTGCAGCCGCGTGAACGACACGGCGCCCACCAGGATGAGCAGGAGCGACAGCACGGTCGCAAAGACTGGGCGGCGGATGGTGACGTCAGACAGCTTCATCGCGTGCGCCTCGGCGAATCAGAGCGCCGTGGGACGCGGGCCGCTGGCGGGGCCACTCGCAGCCCGGCCCGGGCCACCCGCACGCTGCGGCTGGCCGACGTCGACGATGCGCAGCGGCATCGGCTCGCGCATCAGGCGTGCCTGGCCGGCGGTGACGACCTGGTCGCCGGCCGAGAGCCCTTCGAGGATCTCGACCTTGCCGGGCAGGCGCATGCCGATGCGCGCCTCGATGCGCTGCGACTGCTTGCCCTTCGGCCCGTCGACCACCTTCACCAGGTACTGTTTGCCGGCCAGCGGCACCAGCGCTTCTTCGGGCACCACCATCGCGTTGTTGCGGGTGGCGAACACGATGCGCGTGCGAGCGAACATGCCCGAGCGGAGCTCGCCGCCCGGGTTCTGCAGGCGCGCACGCACCAGCAGCGAGCGGCCGTTGGCGTCGAGCAGCGAGTCGATCGCATCGACATGGCCCTTGAACGAGCGCCCGGGGATCGCATCGACCTGGGCCTCGACCGGCTGGCCGGTCTTGATGCGGGCGACATAACGCTCGGCCAGGCGGAAGTCGAGCAACACGGTCGAGGTGTCTTCCACGTTGACGAGATCGGCGCCGTCTTTCACGTAGTCGCCCACGTTGACGACCCGGATGCCGGCGACGCCATCGAACGGCGCCTCGATGCGCATGCGTGCCAGCTGCGCCTTGGCCAGGGCCACCTGCGCTTCGGCGACCTGCAGCGCAGCGGCCGTCTGGTCGACCATGCTCTGGCTCACGAAGTTGGCGGCCAGCAGTTCGCGGTTGCGCTGCAGATTGGTGCGGGCGATGCTGGCCTGTGCCTCGGCCTGCTGCAGCTGCGCCTGCTGAAGCGTGTCGTCGAGCTGCACCAGCAACTGGCCGCGCTTCACGCGTTGGCCGTCGGCGAAACCCAGACGGGAGATACGCCCGCTGACCTCGGGCCGCAGCGTCACGCCCTGGCGCGAACGCAGGGAGCCCACACCTTGTGCATCGTCGGCGATGGACAGCACCTCGACCTTGCCGACTTCCACCGGGACCGGCCCGCCCGGGCCACCTGCCCTGCCAGCCGCGGCGCTCGACGCGGCACCACCGGCGGCGGTCGCCGTGCCTTCCACACCCTTGGGGCCGGAGACCTTGTGCTGGTACCACCAGGCGGCGCCACCGGCCAGGGAGATGCCCACCAGGGCCACCACCGTATGCAGAATCTTCACGCTGTACCCTGAATGTGTCCCCACGCACTGTAGCTGTGGGACCGTTTCACCGCGAGGCTGGAAATCACGTAGTGGACTGGGCACAGCCCCGGTTGGCGAGCGCATCGGCGCGCTCGTTGCCGGGATCGCCAGCATGGCCCTTCACCCAGTGCCACTCAACGTTGTGCAAGGCGCGCAGCGCATCCAGCCGCTGCCAGAGCTCGGCGTTCTTCACCGGCTTCCTGTCGGCCGTCTTCCACCCGCGCGTCTTCCAGCCATGGATCCATTCGGTGATGCCTTTTCGCACGTACTCGCTGTCGGTGTAGAGGGTCACGTCGCAACTGCGCTTCAGCGAGGCCAGAGCCTCGATCACCGCGGTTAGTTCCATGCGGTTGTTCGTGGTCTGGCGCTCGCCTCCGTAAAGTTCCTTTTCGTGCGTGCCGGTGCTGAGCCACGCGCCCCAGCCGCCCGGCCCCGGGTTGCCCTTGCAGGCACCGTCGGTGTAGATGGTCACGGCCGGCCGGCGGATCGCGGGCCGGGGCGCGTCATTCAATGAAGGCGTCGATGTCATGTTGTTGTGAAGTCGTGTGAGGGGTCGTGCGGCGCACGACGGCCGGCGCCGCCTTCGCCGGCACGCGTTTGTGGCGCACCAGGCCGACGAGACGCATGCCGCGCACCCGTTTCACGGCCACCAGCATGTAGACCGCGCCGAGCACCGGCCACCAGCGGCCGCCGGTGGATTCCATCCAGCCGAAGCGCGTGAGCCAGCGTTCCGATTCGAACGGCGGGCGATAGCAGCCGAAGCGTCCTTCTTCGATGTCGAAGCTGAGCAGACTCAGCCAATCGCGCAGCCGCCAATAGCCGAGCAGCTCGCCTTCGCTGGGCATGAAGAGCGGCCGGCCCCGCGCCAGGCCCATGCCGCGCAGCACCCGGCCCAGGCTCTGGCGCAGCGCCCACAGCCCGCCCGGGTTGAAGCCGAGGATGACGACACGCCCCTCCGGCATGAGCACACGTTCGACTTCGCGCAGGGCCTGGTGTGGGTCGCGCGCGCGCTCCAGGGCGTGCGGCAGCACCACGAGGTCGAGGCTCTGGCCGTCGAAGGGCAAGGCATCGAAGTCGCAATGCAGCACAACCGCGCGCGGCGCGGGAACTTCGCCATCGGCCCCCGACTCCATCCCGGCGCCCGGCGGGTGGCTCGCCGCTTGCCACCGGTGCGGCATGCGATTGGCCCTCAGGGCGTCGAGTTCAGGCAGCCCGAGTTGCAGCGCATGAAAGCCGAAGACGTCGGCCACGCAGCGGTCCATCTGGGCCTGCTCCCAGGCCAGCAGATAGCGGCCCGGAGGCGTCTTCAGCCAAGGGGCCAAACCTATAATTCCGCCCAATTTCGCCATGAACCTGCAAGCACTGCCAGCCTTCTCGGACAACTACATCTGGATGCTTCACGATGGCCGGCAGGCGCTCGTTGTCGATCCGGGTGAGTCGGCTCCAGTCGAGCAGGCGCTCGATGCGCTGGGCCTCCAGCTCGCCGGGATTCTAGTGACCCACCACCATGGCGATCATGTCGGCGGTCTTTCGGCGCTGCGCCCGCGCCTGCAAGGACCGGTCTTCGGGCCGGCACGCGAGAACATTCCGCAGCCCTTCACCGCCGTCAACGGCGGCGACACCGTCGAGCTGCTGGGGTGCCGCTTCGAGGTGATCGACGTGCCGGGCCACACCGCGGGCCACATCGCCTACTTCCACCTCCCGACCGATGGCGAAGCACCGCTGCTCTTCTGCGGCGACACGCTCTTTTCCGGTGGCTGCGGGCGGCTCTTCGAAGGTACACCCGCACAGATGCACGCCTCGCTGTCGCGGCTGGCCGCGCTGCCGGGGACCACGCGGGTATGCTGCGCGCACGAGTACACCCTGTCCAACCTCAGGTTCGCGCACGCCGTCGAACCCCACAACGACGGCCTGCAGGCCTACACCGCACACTGCGAACAGCTTCGCGCCCAGGGCCAGCCCACGCTGCCGAGCACCATCGAGCGCGAGCGGGGCATCAACCCCTTCATGCGATGCAACGTGCCCGAGGTGCAGGCATCCGCGCTCATCCAGGGCGCGGCCAGCCAAGGCGAAGTCGACGTGTTCGCCGCCCTGCGCGAATGGAAAAACAACTTCCGATGAACCTCTCCTTCGTCCTGCAACGTGCACTGCCACTGGCGCTGGCGTCGGTGCTCGCCGCGTGTGCCACACGCATCGAAGCACCCGACCAGAGCGCCGACCTTCCCGCCGTCATCGCCCAGGTGGAGCTGCCGGCATCGGCCGCGTCCACGCCCGCTGCTTCGGCCTCGGCGCCTGCGAAGGCGGCCTCGGCCGCCTCGTCGGTCGGCGCGGCCCTGGCCGACGACACCGGCCCGGTGGCCGCGGCGCCGGTCGACCCCTTGCGTCCCGAGGAGCCGGTCGACCTCGACTCCACCACCGCGTCCATCGACCTGTGGGAACGCGTGCGTCGCGGCTTTGCGATGCCCGAGCTCGAAGCCCCGCTGGTGCGCACCGCCGAGCAGTGGTACTCGAGCCGCCCCGACTACGTGGCCCGCATGACCGACCGTGGCAGCCGCTACCTGTTCCACATCGTCGAGGAGGTCGAGCGCCGCGGCATGCCCACCGAGCTGGCGCTGCTGCCCTTCATCGAGAGCGCCTTCAACCCGCAGGCGATCTCGTCGGCCAAGGCCTCCGGCATGTGGCAGTTCATGCCGGCCACCGGGAGGAACTTCGACCTCACGCAGAACGTCTTCCGCGACGACCGGCGCGACGTGCTCGCCT
>DASWSY010000666.1:0-9845 GCA_036402415.1 Rhizobacter sp.
CTCGTCGGTGACGTCGTCCCCCATGAACACCACGCTGCGCGCCCCCGTGCGGGCCACGAGCGCCTGCACCGCGTGGCCCTTGGTGGGTGCGCCCACGAGCACGAGATTCACGCAGCACTTGCCCGCCAGCCGTTCCAAGCCGGGGTGGAGTGCGTCGAGCAGGGCCTCGATCTCGCGCTGAGCGCTGGCGAGGTCGGGGGCGTTGCGGTAGTGCAGCGTCCATGACGAGCCCTTGTCCTCGAAGCGGACGCCGGCCGCGTCGAGCCGCGGCGCGGCCGCGGCCACACGGGCGCGAAGCCAGGCCGCGGCGGCCTCGTGGCCGGGCGGCGGCGCATCGGTCAGCCCCTCGGCCCCGTGGTTGCCGACGAGGAAGGTGGGCTCGAAGCCGAGGCGCGCGACGAGGTCGTGCCTCGCGCGGCCCGATACCACGGCAATGGGGAAGCGGCGCAGCAGCCCGCGCAGCAGCTCGGCGGTCTCGCGCGGCGTGAAGGCCTGGGCCGGGTCGTCCACGATGGGCGCCAGCGTGCCGTCGAAGTCGAAGACGAGCAGCGCCGCGGTCTCCACCGCACGGCGCAGTGCCGCGCTGCCGTCGGGGCTGAAGATCGACTTCATGCAGACGTCTCCGTGGCGCCGTGCCGCTGCACGCGCGCCTCGATGCGCTGGCGCAGCCGCATGCGCGCGGCATCGGAGAGCATGCGCCCGGCCCAGCGGTAGACGTTGAACTCGCGCACCGTCATGCGCAGGCTGGCCATGCGTTCGCGTTGCTCGGCGGCCGGCATGGTCAGGGCCTGGTGGATCGCATCGGCGCATTCCTCCACGTGGTACGGGTTCACCACCAGCGCCTCGGTCATCTCGCGCGCGGCGCCGGCGAAGCGGCTGAGGATGAGCACGCCCTGCTCGTCGCTGCGTGCTGCGACGAACTCCTTGCAGACGAGGTTCATGCCGTCGTGCAGGCTGGTCACGAGGCAGACGTCGGCGGCACGGTAAAGCTCGTTGAGCTGATCGTGCTCGTGGTGCTGCACGAGCAGGATCACCGGCTCGTAGCCTTCCGAGCCGAAGCGCGCCGAGATGCGCCGGCACACGCGCTCGATGCGGTCCTGGAAGGCGCGGTACTCCTCCAGCGAACTGCGCGTGGGCGCGGCCACCTGCACGAACGAGAAGCGCCCGATCCACTCGGGGTGTTTCTCCAGCAGGCGCTCGACGGCGTGAAGGCGTTCGAGGATGCCCTTGGTGTAGTCGAAGCGGTCGACGCCGAGCGCGATGCGGTGCCCGGGGGTGAGCTTCAGGCGCTGGATCACCGCGTCGCGGCACGCCGGTGCCGGCGCCCACGACGAGGCCACGTCCTTCGAGGGCCATTCGATAGAGATGGGGTAGCTCTCGACGTAGGTTTCGGTGGCCTGCACCGATACGATGGAGTGCTCCTGCTCGATGCGCGCTTCCAGGTAACGGTCCACCGTTTCCATGAAGTTCCTGCAATGGAAGCGGGTGTGGAAGCCGAGGATGGTGCTGCCCAGCAGCCCCTGCAGGATCTCGCGGCGCCACGGGCAGATGCCGAAGGACTCGGGGTTCGGCCAGGGGATGTGCCAGAAGGTCAGGATGGTCGCGCCGGGCAGCTTCTCGCGGATCATGGCGGGCACCAGCGCGAAGTGGTAGTCCTGCACCAGGACGATGGGGTCGTCGCTGCGTGCCTCGGCGATCACCGCGTCGGCGAAGCGCCGGTTCACGCGCTGGTAGGCGTGCCAGTCGCTCTCGCGGAACACCGGCCGCACGTGCGCCACGTGGCACAGCGGCCACAGGCCTTCGTTGGCGAAGCCGTAGTAGTAGCCCTGCTCTTCGTCCTGGGTGAGCCAGAGCCGGCGCAGCGTGTACTCGTCGCGGCCCGGCGGCACCTTCACGCGGTCGTGCGCGTCGACCGTCCGCGTGTCGGCACTGCCGCCGCCGTGGGCCACCCAGGTGCCCGAGCAGGCGCGCATGACCGGCTCGATCGCCGTGACCAGCCCGCTCGCGGGGCGGCGAACGTAGATGCCGCCGTGCTCGTCGAGCTCGTGGATGTAGGGCTCGCGGTTCGAGACGACGATCACCTCGTCGCCGCGCATCTGCGTGCGCAGCAGCCCGCGCAGGCGATCGGCATCCCATTCGGCCTCGGGGCCGAGGCTGCGCCGGTATTCGTCTTCCAGGTCGCGCAGGCGCAGGCGCAGGTCGGCCGCCAGCGGCGCCAGGTGGTGGCCGGGCGCGAGCGGCTTGATCAGCCCCTCGCCGCGCAGCAGGCCGCGGATGCCGGCGACCCAGCCGCGCCAGCTCAGTTGCGCCACCAGCACCGTGATGAACGCCATGGCCGCGCCCAGCACGGCGATGAGCACGATCAGGTAGCGGCGCGTGTCCTGGCTGCGGCGCTCGATGAAACTCAGGTCGTGCAGCAGCACGAGGTCGGCCACGGTGCCGGCGGCCGTCTGCACGGGATGCACGCCGACGTGCACCGTGCCGCCTTCGATCGGCAGCACCGGCGGCGTGGCGGCGGCTTCCGCCCGCACGCGCTCGCACGGCAGCGCGGCGGGGTAGCTGTCGGTGCGGCGCACGAGCACGCCTTCGCGCGTGCACAGGCCGATGCCCACGATGCGCTCGTCTTTCGAGGCACGGTCGAACATCGGCTGCAGCCGCTCGGTGTTCGATGACAGGACGGCCTCGGCGATCGCCTCCGAGAGCGTGTTGGTGACCAGTTCGCCGCGCAGGTTCAGGTCGCGCGAGAACCAACGCAGCGTCAACTGGTCCATCAGGGGCAGCGCGAGGTACGCGACGAGGCCCAGCGTGGCGAGCAGCGGCAGCAGGAACCGGAGCTGAAGCCTCAGTGTGTTCACGTGTATTCGGTGCCGCGCCGTCGCCCGGGTGAAGATCGGAAGCGGCGCATTCTATATTTGTGCAAATGTTTGGCCGCGAGATGACACGGAAGGATCCCGGATGACGGAAACCTGGATGGACTGGTTCACGACGACCACGGTGCTCGGGGTGTCGGTGGCCAACCTGCTGTCGGCCCTCCTGGCCGCCGGCCTGGCCTATCTGGTGATGACGCAGGCGGTGCGTCTGACCCTGAAACGCCTCTCGAAGTTCGCCGAACACACCGAAATGCGTGCCGATGACATGCTGGTGAAAACCCTCGGCAGCACCAACCGCGGCCTGATGGTGGTGGTGTCGCTCTTGATCGGCGTCAGCCTGCTCGACCTGCCCGACCGCTGGGCGGGGCGTGTCTCGCAGCTCTGGTTCGTGGCGCTTGCGCTGCAGATCGCGCTGTGGGCCAACACCGCCGTCACGCTTGGCCTGCAGCAGCATGCCGCGCGGCACGCATCGCCGGGCACGCGCTCCGTCAGCGCCGCGGCCACGCTCATCTCGTGGGGCCTTCGCACCGTGCTGTGGTCCATCGTGCTGCTGGCGATGCTGTCCAACCTCGGCGTCAACGTCACGGCCTTCATCGCCAGCCTGGGCGTGGGCGGCATCGCGGTGGCGCTGGCCGCGCAGAACATCCTGGGCGACCTCTTCGCCTCGGTGGCGATCGCGGTCGACAAGCCCTTCGAGGTGGGCGACTTCATCGTGCTGGGCAGCGTGGCCGGCACGGTCGAGGTGGTGGGCGTGAAGACGACGCGCATCCGCAGCCTGGGCGGCGAGCAGATCGTGATGTCGAACACCGAGATGCTCAAGCAGACCATCAGCAACTACAAGCGCCTGCAGGAGCGGCGCATCGTGTTCGGCTTCGGCGTGACCTACCAGGCCACGCCCGCGCAGCTCAGGGAGATTCCCGACATCGTCAAGGCCATCGTGCAGGAGAGCGAGGCGCTGCGCTTCGACCGCGCTCACTTCAAGGCCTTCGGAGAGAGTTCGCTCGACTTCGAGGTCGTGTACTTCGTGCTCGTGCCCGACTACAACCAGTACATGAACGAGCAGCAGCGCATCAACATCCGGCTCAAGGAAGAGCTCGAATCGCGTGAAGTGGAATTCGCCTACCCGACCCGCACGGTGTTCGTGGCCGCGGTCGAGGGGCTGCCCGCGGCGCAGGCACAGGACGCGCCCGAGGCCCGGGCCGCGGGCCCGGCACCGTCGGAATCATCGGCGCCTGTCCACCTGCACCCGACGCCATGACGGCTTCCTACACGCTCTACGGCACCGAGATCAGCTACTACACCGGCAAGGTCCGCGCCTTCCTGCGCTGGAAGCGCCTGCCTTTCGAGGAGGTGCTCTCCGACGCGTCCGTCTACCGGAACGTGATCGTGCCGAAGGTCGGCGTGCGGGCGATCCCGGTGCTGGTGACGCCGCAAGGTGAGCTGCTGCAGGACAGCACCGACATCATCGACGCGGTTGAGCGGCGGCATCCGGAGCCTGCGGTATACCCCGCAGGCCCGGTGCAGCGCTTCCTCGCTTTGTGGATCGAGACGGTCGCCGACGAGTGGATGCTCATCCCGGCCATGCACTACCGCTGGCACCACGACGCCGAGTGGGCCATGCAGCAGTTCGGCGCCGTCAACCTGCCCGAGGCCTCGCCGCAGGAGCAGTTCGCGATCGGCCAGCAGATCGCGGCGCCCTTCGCAAAAGCGGCCGAGAACCTGGGCGCGCATGCCGGCATGCGCGAGGCGGTGGAGGCGTCGTACGAAGCCCTGCTCGACGAACTCGACGCCCACTTCAAGGCGCACCCGGCGCTGATCGGCGGGCAGCCCTGCCTGGCCGACTTCGGCCTGATCGGCCCGCTCTATGCGCACCAGTACCGCGACCCGACCGCGGGTGCGCTGATGCGAAGCCGGGCCCCGAACCTCGTGCGCTGGGTCGAGCAGACGCAGCTGCATCCGGCGGGTTTCGACGGTGCCTTGCTGGCCGGCGATGCCTGTCCCGACAGCCTCCTGCCAGCCCTGCGGCGCTGGGCGTCGGAGTTCCTGCCGGTGCTCGAAGACACGGCGCATCGCGCCTCGGCGTGGATGGCCGAGCACCCGGGCGAGCTGCTGCCGCGTGCCCTCGGCAGGCACCGCTTCAGGCTCGGTGCGGCCGAGGGCGAACGCATCGTGCGACCCTACAGCCTGTGGATGCTGCAGCGTGTGCTCGATCACCTCGGCAGCCTGACGGGCGACGACAGGGCCCGCGTCGAGCGCGTGGCGGCCGACGCCGGGGCGGGGGCGCTCTTCGCGTTCCCGCGCTTTCCGCGGCTCGAGCGCGTGGGGCTGACCGTCAAGCCGGCGGCCTGAACGGCGCCGGGGCGAGCGTCAGAACGGCAGCAACTCCAGGTCGGCCACCCGCTCGATCAACCACACGCCCGCCAGCAGCGCGATCAGCACCGAGCCGCCGACGAGGATCAGGCGCCGGTACACCCATTCGCGCCGCAGCACGAAGGCAATCGGCAGGAACACGGCCACGATCGCGAGCTGGCCGACTTCCACGCCGAGGTTGAAGCCCACCAGCGAGAGCAGCAGCGCGTCGGGCGGCAGGCCGAGGTCCTGCAGGACGCTGGCGAAGCCGAAGCCGTGGATGAGCCCGAAGCAGAAGGCCACCAGCCAGCGCCGGCCTTCCACCACAGGGTGCAGGTTGTTGAGTGCGGCGAGCACCACCGAGGCCGCGATGGCCGACTCGACCCAGCGCGAGGGCAGCGAGATCCAGCCGAGTGTCGCGAGCGAGAGCGTGATCGAGTGCGCCACGGTGAAGGCGGTGACGACTTTCGCCACCTCCCAGAACGAGGTGCTGAAACGCTTGGCCGGCTCCCACGCCGGCTTGCGCCACACCAGCACCGCGGGCAGCAGCAGCGAGACGAGGAAGAGGATGTGGTCGAAGCCGATCCAGATGTGCCACACGCCTTCGCGGCCGTAGGAGAGGAACTGCGACAGCGCGTTCACCTCGCGCAGCGCGAAGGGCATCGCGCCCTTGGCCGGGTCGAGCACCGTGCTGCGCGTGCCCTGCGCGGTCTCGAGCTTGAGCAGGCCACGGTGCTGCGGGTCGAGGTCGGCGAAGAGCCGGTAGTCGACGCTCAGCTCGGCCGGCGTCGCGGCCGGGCAGCGGATCGCGAGCGCCAGCACGGTGTAGGCGCCGTCGGTGTGGCGGTCGACCTGCTGGCGCGGCACGTCGAGCTGGCAGGCCTGCCCATCGGCCTTCAGCGCCAGGCGGGCGGTGGCATAGGCGGCGATCTCGGCATGCCGTGCGCGTGTCTCGCCCCAGGTGATGGCGCCGTTGCCGTCGGCGTCGAGGCCGAGGGCGAAGTCGAGGTCGCGCAGGGCGATGTCCCATTGGCCCGACAGGCCCGCGGAGGCGTCCATGCGGATGGTGAGGTAGCTCTCCGAGGGCTTGTGCGCATGCGCGCTGCCGGCAAACCCGCCGAGGGCTGCCAGCGCGAGGAGCACGAGGCCGAGCCAGCGCGACGTCATCGCAGGCCTTTCAGTTGCTCCGCCAGTGCCTGCAGCGCGACGCTCTGCACCTTCCAGCGGGCCATCCAGTCCAGCACCGGACGGGCCGCCGCCGGGTCGCGCCGGGCGAGGGCGGCTTCGAGCAGCACGCGCGCGTCGGCGGGCTCGCGCTGCACCTCGAAGTTGTGGCGGGCGAGCTCGAGCGCGCGCGGGTCCTCGGGGCGGGTCGCCATCAGGAAGCGGGCCTCTTCCTTCTCGTGGGTGCTGCGGCTGCGGCGTGCGGCCTCGAAGCGTGCCGCCAGCTCGGCCTGCCACGCGCCGAGGCGCGCATCGCCGAGCCGGTGGGCGGCCAGCACCAGGCGCAGCAGCAGGGTGTCGGAGCGGCCCCGGCCGTCGAGCAGCGCCAGCACCTCGGCCGGGCGTTGCCGGTCGAGCAGGAAATCGGCGTAGGCGGCGAGCAGGTAGTTGTCGACCAGGCCAAGCGCCGCCGCCTCGCGGAAGGCGGCCTCGGCCTCGCGGTGGCGGCCGAGACGCTCCTCGATTTCCGCCAGCCGGGTCAGGGCCCACAGGCGCTCGGCCGCGTCGGCGCCGGGTGCGGCTGCGAGGGCGACGCGCAGGGCGCGGGCGGCCGCCTCGGCCTGGCCGGAGAGCGAATCGGCCCCGGCCGTGCAGGCCACCGCGATGAGTGGCGAGGCCATCGGCGCGAAGCGTTCGCACGCGCGCCGTGCCGCGGGGTAGTCGGCGCGCACCATGTGGATGGCCGCCTGCCAGGCCCAGGCCTCGCCGAGCGTCGGGTCTTGCGAGGCGGCGGCTTCCAGGTCGGCCAGGGCCGCGTCGAACTCGTGGTTGAACTGGCGCAGCACTGCGCGCATCACGCGCACCCGGGGCGGCGGCGACGGGGCCGTCCACCAGGGGCCGAGCACCGCCTGCGCGTAGCCGACCCAGCGCGGATCGCCCTCGGCGGCCACTTCGTCGTAGTAGCGGCGGGCCAGGCGCGCCGCGATGTCGGGGTCTTGCGGCTGCCGCGCCCAGGCAGCGCGCATGTCGCGCAGGTCGCGCAGGCGTTCGGGGGTGTGGCGCCCGGGCAGGGTCTCGAGGACTTCGCTGTCGGACGCCGGCGTGAAGGGGGCCGACCATGCCGCGCCGGCCAGCGTCAACATGAGCAGCAAGATGTGGCGAATCGTGTCAGGTCGTCGCATGGCGCCCACGGAAGCGAGCGCGGATGGTAGCAATCGCGTCACGGACGGGATCAGAATGCACGCCGGCCCTGTCAACGGATCGGCACGGCCGCCGTTGTGGCGAGATCGGCTCCATCCGTTTCATTGGCGTGGGGCCGATTCCGGCACGGCAGGCGGCTCGCCCACCCTGTGGCGGAAAGGCCAGCCAGTGTCCGTTTCAACCACCCAAGGAAACACCCATGAGCAAGCTTCTCTCTTCCCTCGTCGTGGCTGCCTTCGCCCTGACCGCCGTTGGCGCGCAAGCCGCCTCGCACGCCGGCGCGGCGCCGGCCAAGGAAGCCAAGCCCGCGGCCAGCGCCGCCAAGAAGGCCGACAAGGCCGAGAAGAAGGCCGACAAGAAGGCCGAGAAGAAGGAAGAAGCCAAGAAGTAAGACGCTTCGGCTTCCAGAGCAGAAGGCAGGTGCGATGCACCTGCCTTTTTTCATGGCCGCTCGCGTCCGCTCAGGCCTGCGAGCGCCACAGGTCGCGCAGCATCACCCCGATGGGCTGCGGCTTGGCCGCCACCGGGGCCGCGGGCGCGGGCTTGGCCGCCGTACCACGATGGAGGAACCAGCTCACCGAGCGCGCGAGCGCCCACGCGGTGGCCACGAAGAGCCCCATGCCGGCCACGACGAAGGTGACGAGCAGTGCGCCATGCACCCAGTTCTCGCTCAGCACGCAGAACACCACCGCGGCCACCACCGCCAGCCCGGCGGCACGCAAGCTGCCACGCGCTTCCAGCATGCCGCCGAGGGCGAGCGCGTAACACGCCACGAAAGCCCATGCGAGCACCATCTGAAAGAGGCTCAGCTTGTTCAACGAGGCGGTGATGTCATCCATGGGCGAAAGCATAGACATTGCAGACTCGTAACGGTTGTCAGAAAAAGCCTTGTTGTGGGGTTCTTCCACCGAGATGAGGGGAGTGCATCCGGGGGCATGTGACAGCCCCGTGAAGGCATGCACGCCACCTGTGCGAAAGGTCGCGTTCGACTGGGCGCAACGCCCACGTCCAGGGCGGGTGCTAGCGTCCCGGCACCTTTTCCACCACGGGAGACACCATGAGCGCAGCCACCTCCACCACCGCCCCACTGGCCCAGGGCACCACATTCGGTGCCATCGGCCTCGGCGTGCGCGACCTGGCACGCTCGGCCGACTTCTATCAGCGCGTGCTCGGCATGAAGCAGCTCCAGACCTTCAAGCTGCCCTACATGGACGAGATCGTGCTCGGCCTGGAAGGCAGCCGTGGCTCGGCCATCGTGCTCATGCACTGGACCGACGGCTCCGAGCGCCACTACGGCAGCAACGGCCTCAAGCTCGTCTTCTACGTGCCCGACCCCAAGGCGGTCGCGCAGCGCTTCCGCGCGGAAGGCCTCGAGGTCGTGCGCGAGCCCGAGCCGGTGCCTGCACTGGGCAACACGGTCGTGGGGTTTGCGAAGGACCCTGACGGCCACCTGATCGAGCTGCTGCAGGCCACACCGCGTGCAGCCTGACGCGGCATGGCACGCACCCCGGCGCGTGGGCCGGTTCCCACCAAGACGCGGCTGTCCGCCGAGGCGCGGCGGGCGCAGATCTTGGACAGCGCCACGGGGCTCATCGTCGGACGCGGGCTTGCGCAATGCACGCTCGACGAAGTGGCGATCGCCGCCGGCATCAGCAAGGCGCTCATCTACCGCCACTTCTCCAGCCGCGACGAGCTGCTCAAGGCACTGCTCGAGCGCGAATTCAGCGTGCTGCGCGGCCGTGGGCTCGGCGCGTTCGCGCCCGATGCCCCCTTCGACCGCGTGGTGCGCGTGTCGACGCGCCAGGCCTTCGACTACCTGCACGAGCGCGGTGCGATCCTGCGCGAGCTCTTCAGCGACCGTTCGGCGATCGAGCTGCTGCAGGAACGCGACCGCCGCGAGCGCATGGCGAGCACGCGCTTCTTCGTCGAGAAATCGATCCGCACGTACCAGGTGCCGCCCGAGGTGGCGCAGGTGATCGCCGTCATCACCATCAACGCGCCCGCCGCGGCCTCGCGCGGCCTGCGGCGCTTCGGCTTTGCGCCCGAGCTGAGCGCCGAGGTGTGGTCGGAGTTCGTGCTCGGCGGGTGGGCGGCGGTGGCGCGACGTTTCGGCCACCGCGGGCGAGCAGGGCGGGGCACTGCCGGGGGCAAACCCGCGTCGTTGTCGACAAGCGACATGGCAGCGGCCCCCGAGCCCCGGAAGAACCCGAAGAAGCCGCTCGCATCGACACGCGCGAAAGCGCCCGCGAAGCGCCCGCCTGC
>DASWSY010000667.1:0-1772 GCA_036402415.1 Rhizobacter sp.
GGGCGAAGGCGTTGCGGCAGCAGAAGATGCCGCCGAGCCGATCAGCGCGGATGCCGACGTGGACCTGCCGCCCGCGGTGTCTGCGCAAGCCGAACCGGCACCGTCGCCCGAGCCGCAGCAGATCAGCGCGGTGGCCGCAGCAGAAGCGATCGCGCCCGTGGTCGAAGCGCTGGCCAACGAGCCGGAACCGGTGAGACCTTCGGCCGCGGCCGTGGTCGTCGAGCCCTATGTGCTCAACACCGAGCAGCTCCAAGCCGTCGCCGAATCCGCCGGCCTGCAGTGGGTGAACTCGGACGCGGACAAGATCCGCGCCGTGCAGGAAGCCATGGCGCGCGAGCCGAAGCCGGTGCACGTGCCGCGCGAGATCAAGCCGGTGGAGTTGGTCGACGAAGGCCCGCTGGTGCTGGTGGAGACGCGCAAGGACCTGTCGCAGATCCGCCTGCCGTTCGAGTCGCAGACGCCGTCTCAGCCGTCGGCCTGATCGGGCCGGCTGCAATCAAAAGGGCGCACCGTGGTGCGCCCTTTTTCGTTGGGGTCAAACGCAGCCGAGGCTCAGGGCAGGCGCTCCAGCGCCCGCTGGTAGACGGGGTCGTGCATCAGCTCGTCCCAGGTCAGCGGCGCGGATTGCGGCAGCAGCCTCAGGCGGCGCATCTCGCTGTCGGGGTCGGGCGCCCACCGGCCCTCTTCGGCGGCGGCCTGCAGGCCGTCGAGCAACTCGTCGACCGCACGGCCGCCATCGAGCGACTGGTTGCACAGCAGCACCATGTCGCAGCCGGCCTGCAAGGCCGCGACCGCACCATCAACCGCGGAACCCGCGACCTTGGCGCCTTCCATGCTGAGGTCGTCGCTGAAGATCGCGCCGGTGAAACCGAGCTGCAGGCGCAGGATCTCCTTAAGCCAGCGCGGCGAGAAGCCCGCGGGGCGATCGTCGACCTTGGGGTAGATCACGTGCGCCGGCATCACGCTCGCGAGGCTGGTGCTGAGCCATTCATAGGGCTTGGCATCGTCGGCGAGGATGGCTTTCAGCGAGCGTTTGTCGACTGGCACCTCGGTGTGGCTGTCGCCCTTGACGAAGCCGTGCCCCGGGAAGTGCTTGCCGCAGTTGGCCATGCCCGCCTGCAGCAGGCCGTGCATCAGGCTCTTGGCGAGCATCGTCGCGACGCGTGCATCACGGTGGAAGGCGCGGTCGCCGATGACACTGGAGCCGCCGTGGTCGAGGTCGAGCACCGGGGTGAAGCTCAGGTCCACGCCGCAGCTGCGCAGCTCGGCACCGAGCACGTAGCCCGCGGCGGTGGCGGCGTCGGTCGCGGTGAGCGCATCGCGCATCCACAGCTCGCCGAGCGCGCGCATCGGCGGCAGGTGGGTGAAGCCATCGGTGCGGAACCGCTGCACGCGGCCGCCTTCATGGTCGACGCTGATGAGCACGTCGGGCCGGATCGACTTGATCTCGGCCGCGAGCTCCGTGAGCTGCTGGCGGCTTTGCCAGTTGCGGGCGAAGAAGATGAGGCCGCCGGTCAGCGGGTGTTGGAGGCGACGGCGGTCGTCGGCATCGAGGGTGGTGCCGGCAACGTCGAGCACGACGGGAGCATGTGGTGTCATGGGGCAGCAGCAGCGTGGATGCAGCGCAGATACGCGCGCACGGTATCGGCCATGCCGAACTCCAAGGTGTCGGCGATCAGGGCATGTCCGATGGAAACCTCCTGCACGCCGGGCACGGCGCGCAGGAAGTCGGCGAGGTTGGAGCGATTGAGGTCGTGGCCGGCATTGAGGCC
>DASWSY010000668.1:0-3007 GCA_036402415.1 Rhizobacter sp.
CTGGAGGCTCAGTTGGCGAGGGAGAGGCTTCGCAATGCACAGCAACTCGCAACCGATGTTGCCAAGCGCCTGAAGGCAGGCGACCTGGCACGAGCCGACGGCCATCAGGCCGAAGGCGCCGTCGCGAGTGCTGAAGCAGCCGTTGCAGAGGCGCAGGCAGCGGCCTCCCGGGCGTCTCGCAGGTGGCAGGCGCTGACGGGACTTCCAGCGCCGCAGGATGGCGCTTCACAGGCAGAAGCACAGCCGACGAACGTGGCACTGGCGGCGTCGCACCCTGAGCTCGCCGACCTTGGAGCAAAGGCGGAAGCCGCTCGTCGACAGCAAGAGCTTGCGAGCACCCAAAGACGCGGCAACCCTGAGTTGACCGTCGGTGCGGCGCGCGAGCGGGGTGCTTTCGGTGAACGCTATGGGCAGAGTGTCATCGTCGGTGTTCGCATTCCGCTGGGCGCTTCGAGCGGCAGCCCGGCGCGTATCGCCACGGCCGGTGCTGAGCAGTTGGAGGCGGAAACGGCTTTGACCTTGGCACGTCAGCGTCTCGAAGCCGACATCGCGGCCGCTCAGGACGAGGTTCAGGCTTTTCAGGCGTCCTTTGATGCGGCTGACCGGAGGGCACGGCTTGCGCGAGAGGCTCGGGGCTTCTTCGAGAAGTCGTTCCGTCTCGGCGAAACCGACCTGCCAACTCGCCTGCGCGTAGACCTCGAGGCGTTCGAAGCTGAACGCCAGGGCGCCCGCGCTCGCATCGAACTCTCAGCAGCGATTTCTGCGCTGCGCCAAGCGCTTGGCCTCATGCCCGAGTGACTTGCGTAAACGAAAGACATTCCATGACATCAAGACTTTCCTTTGCGTGGCTCGTCGTGGCCATGCTTCTGTGCTCTCCTGCCTACGCAGATGACGGGCACAACCACGATGCCGCTCCTGTGGCACCGACCGGGCCGGCTCTTCCGCGCTTTGCTGCCACGTCCGACCTGTTCGAGCTGGTCGGCGTGGTGAACGGCAAGCAGCTGACGGTCTATCTAGACCGCTTCGATGACAACTCGCCGGCCAAGGGTGCCAAGGTGGACCTGGACATCGGCGGCGCCAAGGTCGTACTCAAGGAGCACGAGCCTGGCGAGTTCGAAGGCAATCTGGCCAGCGAGGTAAAGGCCGGTGTCACCGCCGTGACGGCCACGGTGGTCGCCGGCAGCGATACCGACCTTCTGGCAGGTGAACTCGATATCCACGAGGACGCGCACGCCGAAGTGGCTCACTCGCACAGCTGGCGCGAGTACGTTGGCTGGGGTGTTGCTGTGGCCGCAGTCCTCGGAGTGGTGGTCTGGGCGATACGACGCCGTGTCGTGTCGCGCCAAGCGCGCGCCGGAGGTGCCGCATGATTGCCAAGCTTCTCCTCCTGACCTTGGCGCTTTCGACGCCCGCTTGGGCTGCCGACGAGCATGGCCACGATCACGGCGACTCCGCGCCTGTCGGCAATGCGAACGGTCCGAGCCGTCAACCCGATGGCAGCGTGTTCCTCCCGAAGCCTGCCCAGCGGCAGCTCACCGTTCGAACTCTGCTGACGAAGGAAGCGGAGCTTGCGAAAACCATCGAGCTCTCCGGCCGCGTTGTCATGGACCCGAACGCCGGCGGCCGCGTGCAGCCGACGGCCAGCGGTCGACTCGAGGCGGCCGGGCGTGGGTTGCCAGCCGTGGGCCAGTCCGTCCGCAAAGGCGAAGTCCTGGCGTACGTGACGCCGGCGGCGGCGCCTCTCGAGCGCTCCAACCAAACGGCGCAGCTGGCCGAGCTGCGTGCCTCCCGTGCGCTCGCTGAAAAGCGGCTGGCACGACTCAGAGAACTGAGCGACACGGTGCCGCGCAAGGAAATCGAAGCAGCCGAAGCCGAGGTCGAGAGCCTGGGTGCCCGTGCGACTGCCATCGGAGGCGGCCTCAGCGGCCGTGAGGCCTTGGTCGCGCCTGTTTCCGGTGTCATCTCCTCGGCCCATGCGGTCGCCGGACAGGTGGTAGACGCTCGCGAGCTCGTGTACGAAATCGTCGACCCCAGTCGCCTGACCATTGAAGCTCTCGCGTTCGACTCCGCGGTAGGTGGCAACGTGGGTGACGCAGTGCTGGCCGTGGGTGGAGAACGAGTGCCGCTCAAGTTCCTCGGTGCGGCCAGGTCTCTGCGAGAGCAGGCGCTGCCGTTGACCTTCCGTGCCGAAGGCAAGGCCTTGGCTGGTCTTGCGGTGGGTCAGCCAGTGAAGGTCTTCGTGCAGTCGAAGACAAAGGTCAAAGGCATTGCCGTGCCTGCCTCCTCGCTCATGAAGAACCCTTCGAACCAAACCATCGTCTGGGTGAAGACGGCGCCGGAGAAGTTCGAGCCGAGGGTGGTGACGGTCGAGCCGCTGGATGGCGTCAACGTGGCCATCACTTCGGGCCTGAAGGCGGGTGACCGAGTGGCCACGCAAGGCGCCACGCTCATCAACCAAGTCCGCTGAGGAGCCACGCATGTTCAAGCGGCTACTCAGTAGCAGTCTGTCCAATCGCCTGCTCGTGCTCATTGCGAGCGTGGTGCTCATGGCCTATGGCGCATGGACGTTGTCACGCACGCCGGTCGACGTCTTCCCTGACCTGAACAAGCCCACGGTCACGGTGATGACCGAGGCAGGCGGCATGGCAGCGGAAGAGGTCGAGCAGCTCATCACCTTTCCGCTTGAGACGACGATGAACGGGCTTCCCGGCGTCGAGACCGTTCGCTCCGTTTCGTCGGCGGGCCTGTCCTTCGTCTACGTGACCTTCGACTGGAGCACGGACATCTTCCGTGCGCGTCAGATGGTCTCTGAGAGGCTTGCCTCGATGGAGGAAGGGCTCGCCGAAGGCGTCGTGCCACGCATGGGACCCATCAGCTCCATCATGGGCGAAATCATGCAAATCGCCATCCCGGTGGACACGGCGAAGATTTCGCCGATGGCCGTGCGGGAGTACGCCGACTGGGTGCTTCGCCCAAGGCTGATGGCGGTGCCGGGCGTCGCGCAGGT
>DASWSY010000669.1:0-5247 GCA_036402415.1 Rhizobacter sp.
ACCCGAGCCGCAGGCGGCGACCGACATCAGCGCCGCCATGGTTGCGGCCAGCACCGGCAGGCGCTTGTGCGTGTGGAACATGGATCACTCCTCGTGAGGGTTGTCGTCGTGGTTTCGGAGGCGGCGAGCCCGGGCGTCATCAGGGAAGACCGTCGAGAGGCCGCGGCCCTCAACGCGGGATCGGCGCGAGGCGTGCGTCGGCCAGCGCCTTCGCGTGGTCGGCCGGCGTCAGGTAGCCGGCCTGCAGCGCGCGGTCGGCCGCGGCCTTGTACTTGTTGTAGTAGTCGTCGCGGCTCGCGTAGAGCAGGCCCAGGCGCGTGGCGGTGAACGGCGTGGTGCTGCCGCAGGTGGTGCAGGCGAAGCGGTCGAGGAACTCGCTGCTGCTGGTCGAGTTGTCGAGGCCGTAGGTGGCGATGGGCACGTCGATCTCGGGCAGGCGCAGGCCGCCCAGCGCATTGCCGTAGCTGTCACGCTGGATGCGCCCGAGCAAGGCGCTGCGGGTGATGCGCGGTGCGGTGGGCGGCAGCACGCCGTTGAGCGACCAGCGCACGAGCTGGCTGTAGACGGCGTTCTGCGCGCGGTAGAAGGGCATGCGGTTGGCCGGCTTGTCACACACCACGCGCGGCCGGGTGCTCACTTCCTGCAGGCTCGTCAGCATGTACTCGTCGGTGTGGGTGGAACCGGCCACTTCCCAATAGCGCACCTTGGGCCCGTCGACGGCCTTGGAGGTGTCGGACTGCGAGTCGACGTCCATCTCGGCCTGCAGCTGGAACACCGGGTGCGAGGCGTCGGCGCGGATCACCGTGCTCGACGGCGTGCCGCGGAAGTCGCCCGACGACAGCTTGAAGCCGGAGTTGCCGCGGCCGTGGATCACGAAGCCGTCGATCACACGCTCCAGCGGCTGGATCGCGTTGACATACGTCACCAGGCGGATCGCCGACTGCGAATGCCCGGTGGCGAAGATCCGTTGCGGCACCAGGCCGCCGAGCAGCACCTGATTCTGGTCACGCAGCGCCTTGGCCGCTTGCGAGAGGATGTCGTAGGAGATGTCGTCGTTGGGCAGGTTGCCTTGCGCGTAGCGCGACGGGTTCTTCTCCTTCGAGCCTTCGAGGCCCACGCGCTGGTTGGTCAGCCCGACGTAGGCATAGCCCTGGCGGATGAACTCCTCGCGCGAGTTGGCCCAGTCGATGTCGAGCACGTAGCCCGAGCTGACGTTGAGCCATTCGAGGATCACGATGCCGTTGAAGCGCGCCGGGTCGGCCGGGCGGCGCACCAGCATCGGCGTGGCATAGGGCGTGTTGCTGGAGTAGACGTAGGCGCTCCACCTGCCGTCGGAGCGCAGGGTGCTCGAGGCCCGGTAGGTGCGTGCGAGGCCCGAGATCCAGAACTCGCGGTCGGTGTAGCCCTGCGGCACGAGGGCCGCACTGCGGTCGAGGAAATGGCCGCCGACGGGGGCCGGCTGGATGGCGGCCTGCGGCACCGCCGCGACCGATGCGGCAGCGCCGGCTGAAAGCAATGCAGCGGCCAGCGCACGCTGTGCGCGTAGGGCAAGAGAGGTCATGAGGTCTCCTGGTGAATCGAGAGGGGCGGTGCTGTCGTTCTCGTGCGCGCTCTGCGGCGCGCTGATGAACGATCGACCCAGTCTAGAAGTGCAAGGCCGACCCTGTCAGCGTCATCCGTGCCGATCTCGGGTTAGTCGCTAGGCCGCTCGTACAAACTCGCGCGGCGCGTGCAACTCGGGCGGGCGCGGCAGCGGGTCGAGCTTCACGTAGCCCCGCCCGACGAACATCACCTGCGGCGGAAAGCCGTACTGCTGCTTCCACAGCTTGGAGAAATGCGCCGAGTCGGCGAAGCCCGCGATGGCCGCGATCTCGGTCATGCTCACGCCGCTGCGCAGGTAGACGGCCGCGGCCTGCAGCTTGAGCACCTGCTCGTACTTGCGCAGCGAAATCCCGGCCTCGCGCTGGAAGAGGTGCACCAGCCAGTCTTTCGACAGGCACACCGCATCGGCCAGCTCGGCCATGCTGAGCTGCCGGTTCTCGCGCAGCAGCTTCATCACGGTACGGATGCGCGCATCCACCGGCCGCGGCTCGGGCAGGCGCTTCATCGCCAGGGCCACCAGGTCGCTGAAGAGCCGGTCGGCCGTCGACGACGACATGCGTTGGGCGCGGAACTCGACCAGCGCCGCCTGCAGCGCAGCGAAATGCTCGCGGGGCCAGGCCTGCACGTCGCTGCCCTGCGAAGCGCTGGCGAACGAACGGAAGTGGCGGTGCGTGGGCGCGATGTCGATGCACACGAGCGGCGTGCCCCTTGCGTGCACCGTCTTGCGCACGCCGGAGGCCACGCACAGCGCGGCGGCCCGCACGCGGCCCGCCGCGGTCTCGACCGAGAACTCGCCGCCGTCGAGCGACCACACGAGAAGCACCGAGTGGCGCTGGCTGCTCACCGGCGCGAGCGGGCCGGTGTAGAGAAACCCCTCGCGCAGCAGGTGCATGCGGCCCAGGGTGGGGGGCGCGGGCAGCGGCCCGGGGGCGGAGATGGGGCCGGTGGGCATCAACGCCCGGGCACCGGGCTCGAACTGCAAGTCCATGTGTGCAGGGGCGGCCTCGGGGAAGCCGGCGGGACGGTACGACGGACGCCCATGATTCGGCATCGCCGCGCGCTCGGGCTTGTACGGGACGGTCGGATCGCTGCGGGTTAACCCGGGCGATCACGCCGGCAGGCTCAGAGTCCCTGCAGGAACTCGATCAGCAGCCGGTTGACCTCGTCCGCGCGCTCGCGCTGGATCCAGTGTCCTGCCCCGGGCAGGACGTGGCAGCCGCGCAGGCCGGGCAGGGTCTTGGGGTAGGCCTCGACCTGCGCCTTCGACGCGGGGAAGCGCAGCACGCCGTCGCGCTCGCCGGCGATGAAGAGCGAGGGCTGCCGGACCGGGCAGCCCCGCCACGGGGTCGTGAGTTCCCAGTTGCGGCGCAGGTTGCGGTACCAGTTGAGGCCGCCGCGGAACCCCGCGCGCGTGAACTCGGCGGTGTAGTGGTCGAGGTCGGCTTCGCTCAGCCAGGCGAGCGGGCCCTCGGGCGGCACGGTGTTGTCGAGCAGGCCCTTGCCCGGCGCCAGCACGCTGAAGCCCTTGCCCTCGGGCCCGTCGCCGGAGGCGCTGAAGTACACGCGGCGCAGCGTGTCGCGCACGTCGCGCTCCAGCTCCGCCTCGGCCACGCCCGGCGCCTGGAAGTACTGCATGTAGAAGGTCTTGATGCCGCCCTTGTCGAGCGAAGTCAGCAGGTCGCTGCGGCCCGGCGGCGCATAGGGCACGCTCATGCCGGCCACCGCGCGGAAGAGGTCGGGCCGCAGGAGCGCGCAGTGCCAGGCCACGGGCGCACCCCAGTCGTGCCCGACGACCACCGCCTGCTGCGCGCCGAGCGCATGCACCAGCTCCACGATGTCGCCCACCAGGTGGAGGATGGTGTACTGGTCGATCGCGGCCGGCGCTTCGGTGCCGCCGTAGCCGCGCATGTCGGGCGCCACGGCGCGAAAGCCCGCGGCGGCCACCGCGTCGAGCTGGTGGCGCCAGGAGTACCACGACTCGGGCCAGCCATGGCAGAAGACCACCAGCGGCCGGCCGGGCTCGCCGGCTTCGGCCACCCGCATGCGGATGCCGTTGACCTGGTGATGCGAGAAGGTGATCGTCATGCGCCGCTCCTGTAGGGATGGCGCACTCTAGGCGACCGGCGGTGACCCTCTTGTCACCTTGGCGGCGGACCGCTCAGGAGCCGCCGCCGCCCTGCGCCATGCGCAGGCCGAAGAGTTCGGCCATCGCCTGGCGGTACTGGGCCTGGCCCACCGCGTTGGTGTTGTGGTGCGAGCCGCCTTCGACGAGCACGAAGCGCTTGGGCTCGCGGGCTTTCTCGTACAGGGTCTGGCCGAGCTTGGAGGGGATCAGCGAATCGTTGCTGCCGTGCACGATCAGCAGGGGCGAACCCACCTCGGCCACGCGGGACGCCGCGTCGAAGCGCTGCGTGATGAACGGCGACACCGGCAGCCAGCCCCAGCGGAAGGTGCTCACCACGTCGGCGATCGAGGTGAAGCTGCCTTCGACGATGAGCCCCGCTTCGTCGCGGACCTGGGTGGCGAGGTTCACCGCGATCGCACCGCCCAGCGAATGGCCGAAGATGAAGCGGCGCGCCTGCGGGTGTTCCCGGGCCAGCCAGTCCCAGGCGGCGCGGGCGTCTTCGGCGGCCATCTCCTCCGAGGGCAGCCCTTTGGTGCTGCGCCCGAAGCCGCGGTAGTCGACGCCCAGCACCGAGAAGCCCAGCTCGTGCATGCGGCGCATGCGGGGCGCGCTGCCGCGCACGTCGTAGCGCGCGCCGTGCAGGTAGAGCAGCACGGGCGCCCTGGCATCGTCCTGCGGCAGCCACAGGCCGTGCAGCTTCACCGGCTCGCCGGCCCGGCGCTCGACCTTGGAGTCGAACTCGATCCACACGTCGTCCATGCCCTCGGCGGCGGCCAGCCCGCCGGCCCAGGTGCGGTCGCTCGGCTGGAAGATCCAGCCGCGCTGGCGTTCGTCGAGGGTGGCGCAACCCATCTGTGCGCCCACGCCCAGCAGCACGAGCGACGCGATGGTGAGCAGGCGGCGGGGGGAGAGACGAGCGGGCATGGCGAAATGGTGTCACGACGACAAAGACCGAGGCGGCGATTCGGACACCGCCGAAGCGCCCGGAGTTCCGGCCTCCCCCTCGAAAGAAGGCCGCGTCAGGGCAATTTCCACACACCGTCGCCGACGACAAAGACCTGCTGCCCCGGCGCCGGTTGCACGTCCCAGCCGCCGGTGAACTCGCCGAAGGCGGGCAGCAGCAGGTGCTGCGCGTCCAGCACGAAGCACGGCAGGCGCAGCCGGTCGCGGCCCCGGCCGTGCAAGCGAATGACGGGGTGCAGGTGGCCGGCCAGCGCGAGCGCCCCGGGCACCGGCTGCGGGTGGTGGCAGGCGGCCAGCGGGCCGAGGCGCCAGGGTTCGTCGACCACCGAGATGCCGGCCCCGGCGGGCGGATCACCGGCACGGCGGTCGTGGTTGCCGCGCACGAGCGTCACGCGCAGCGTGGGGAACTGCGCGCGCCACGCCGCAAGGGCCGATTGCACCGACGGCGTGAGCGCTTCGGGTGCGTGGAGGAAGTCGCCGAGCACCACCAGCGCGTCGGGCTGGTGCCGGTGCAGGAGCGTGGCGAGCCGGTCGAGGTTGCCTTGCGTGGTCCCGGC
>DASWSY010000670.1:0-6358 GCA_036402415.1 Rhizobacter sp.
CGCCCGAGGTCAGCAGCAGCGCGGTGTTGATGGTCGGAATCGGCCAAGGACCCATCACCTGGAAGGGCTCGACCGTGCCGGCCGGTGCGGCGGTGGTGCCGGGCACGCTGCTCGGCCAGAAGGCCTTGAAGTCGGGCCACAGGATCGCGTTCTCCAGGCTGCCCAGGCTCGGCACCGAGTGGATGCGGGCCCAGTACAGCGCACCGAAGAAGGCGCCGAAGAACATCACTTCCGAGAAGATGAACCAGCTCATGCTCCAGCGGTACGACACGTCGATGCGGTCGCTGTAGAGGCCGCTTTCGCTTTCGCGAATGGCGTCACCGAACCACTGCTTGAGCACGAAGGCCCACCACAGCAGACCGAAGAGCACCAGGTAGGCGCCCCAGCCATGGCCGTTGATCCACTGGCCCGCCCCCAGGATCACCATGAACAGGCCGATCGAGGCCATCACGGGGTGACGCGAAGGTGCAGGGATGAAGTAGTGAGGGGTTTGCCCCGGGGTTGTCGCTGCCGACATGGTTTCTCCTACGGATCGATCTCTTGTGAATCTTGAACTCTTGCGGGCCGCTGCTCAGGCCGCGACCCCGCTCGACAACACCCAACGCACGATCAACACCAGCGCCGCGATGAACACCACCGCGGCGATGACGCCGGCGATGATCACGTGGACCGGGTTCAACTGCGCCATGTCCTTCTCGTGCTCGGCCGACTTGCGCACGCCGAAGAACGACCAGCCCACGGCGCGCAGTGTCTGGCCGAACGAACCTTTGCGCTTGACCGCATCCTTCAGGCCGTCGGCGCTCATGACCGCGGCTCCACGGCCTGCGTCTGCCCCACCACCTTGCCGCCGATCTCGAAGAAGGTGTACGACAGCGTGATGGTCTTCACGTCCTTCGGCAGCTTGGGGTCGATCACGAACACCACCGGCCACTGGCGCGACTCGCCTGGCTTGAGGGTGTATTCGTTGAAGCAGAAGCATTCGAGCTTGTTGAAGTGCGGCGTGGCCTGCTTCGGCGCATAGCTCGGAATCGCCTGCGCCGCCATCGTGCGGTTCTGGATGTTCTTGAACTCGTACATCACGGTGGTGAGTTCGCCGGGGTGCACTTCCACGTAGCGCTTGGCGGGCTTGAAGTCCCAGGGGCCGCGGGCGTTGGCGTCGAATTCGACCGTGATGGTGCGCGAGGTGTCGACCTGCGTGTTGGCCGGTGTGGCCTTCGAGTGGCCGGGCACGAGCTTCTCGGACACCGACAGCACGTTGATGCCGAGCGCGGTGCAGATCGCGCGGTACATGGGCACCAGCGCATAGCCGAAGCCGAACATCAGCAGCGCCACGACGGCCAGCTTGCCCACCATGCGGCGGTTGTCGAGCAGCAGCGACGCGCGACGGCCCTTGGTCATCTCAGCGCCCCTCAGCCACCCAGCACCACCATGCGCACCATGAAGCCGATGAAGAAGATGAGCGCGACCGAGCCCAGGATCAGGCCCAGCCGGCGGTTGCTCTTCTTCTGTTCGGGTGTCATGGCCGTGCTCAGCCGATCACCTTGGTGGCCGAGGCATTCAGCTTCGGCGGCGTCTCGAAGGTGTGGAACGGGGCCGGCGACGGCACTTCCCACTCCAGGCCTTCAGCCGCTTCCCACGGCTTCTGCGGTGCCGGCTCGCCCTTGCCGCGCATGGCGGGAAGCACGACGAAGAGCAGGAAGTACACCTGCATCAGGCCGAAGCCGAAGGCACCCACGGTCGCCAGGGCGTTGAAGTCGGCGAACTGCATCGGGTAGTCGGCGTAGCGACGCGGCATGCCGGCGAGACCCAGGAAGTGCATCGGGAAGAAGGTCACGTTGAAGAAGATCAACGAGCCCCAGAAGTGGATCTTGCCGCGCGTCTCGGAGTACATGACGCCGGTCCACTTGGGCGCCCAGTAGTAGTAGCCGGCGAACATCGCGTACAGCGAACCGGCCACCAGCACGTAGTGGAAGTGCGCCACGACGTAGTAGGTGTCCTGGAGCTGGATGTCGATCGGCGCCACCGAGAGGATCAGGCCGGTGAAGCCGCCCATGGTGAACACAAAGATGAAGCCGACCGCGAAGAGCATCGGCGTCTCGAAGGTCATCGAGCCGCGCCACATGGTCGCGATCCAGTTGAACACCTTCACGCCCGTCGGGATCGCGATCAGCATCGTCGCGTACATGAAGAAGAGCTGGCCCGTCACCGGCATGCCGGTCGTGAACATGTGGTGCGCCCACACGATGAACGACAGGATGGCGATGGAAGACGTGGCATACACCATCGAGGTGTAGCCGAACAGGCGCTTGCGGGCGAAGGCCGGCACGATGTGGCTCACGATGCCGAAGGCCGGCAGGATCATGATGTACACCTCGGGGTGGCCGAAGAACCAGAAGATGTGCTGGTACATGATCGGGTCGCCGCCGCCCGCCGGGTTGAAGAAGGCGGTGCCGAAGTGGCGGTCGGTCAGCGTCATCGTGATGGCGCCGGCGAGCACGGGCATCACCGCGATCAGCAGGTAGGCGGTGATGAGCCAGGTCCAGCAGAACATCGGCATCTTCATCAGCGTCATGCCGGGGGCACGCATGTTGAGGATGGTCACGATGATGTTGATCGAGCCCATGATCGACGAGGCGCCGAGGATGTGCATCGCGAAGATGCCGGCGTCCATCGAGGGGCCCATCTGCAGCGTGAGCGGCGCGTAGAGCGTCCAGCCAGCGGCGGGCGCGCCGCCGGGCATGAAGAACGAGGCCACGAGCATGATGCCGGCCGGGATGAGCAGCCAGAAGCTCAGGTTGTTCATCCGCGCGAAGGCCATGTCGGCAGCGCCGATCTGCAGCGGGATCATCCAGTTCGCGAAGCCCACGAAGGCCGGCATGATCGCGCCGAACACCATGATCAGGCCGTGCATGGTGGTGAGCTGGTTGAAGAGCTGCGGGTTCACCACCTGCAGGCCGGGCTGGAACAGCTCGGCGCGGATCAGGAGCGCCAGCACGCCGCCGAACAGGAACATCGTGAAGCTGAACAGCAGGTACAGCGTGCCGATGTCCTTGTGGTTGGTGGCGAACACCCAGCGGCGCCAGCCGTGCGGGTGGTGGTCGTCGTGGGCGTGGTCATGGCCATGGCCGCCGGCCGCGTGGCCGTGGGGATCGAGTACAGCACTCATGGGTCTTCCTTTGGGACGCGGTTGTCGGGTTACTTGCGGGCGGCGGTCACGTCGGCCGGCTGCACGATCTGGCCGGTCTTGTTGGACCAGGCGTTCTTCGTGTAGGTCGCCACGGCGGCGAGGTCGGTGTCGCTGAGCTGCTTCCAGGCCGGCATCGCACCGTTGGCCGCGCCGTTCAGCAGGATGGCGAGCTGCTTGTTCTTGTCGGCGTCGAGCACGACCGGCGACGCATCCAGCGGCTTGATCGGGCCGGCGCCCTTGCCGGTGGGCTGGTGGCAGGCGGCGCAGTTGGCGGCGTAGACCTTCTCGCCGCGCGCGGCCAGCTCGGGCAGCGCCCAGACCTTGGTCGGGTCGTCGGCCTTGGCCGCGATCTCCTTCATCTTGCCCTCGACCCACTTGGTGTAGTCGGCCTGCGACAGCACCTTCACGTGGATCGGCATGTAGGCGTGTTCCTTGCCGCACAGCTCGGCGCACTGGCCGTAGAAGTCGCCAGTCTTCTCGGCGCGGAACCAGGTGTCGCGCACGAAGCCGGGGATCGCGTCCTGCTTGATGCCGAAGGCCGGCACCATGAAGGCGTGGATCACGTCGCTGGCGGTGGTGATGATGCGGATCTTCTTGTCGACGGGCACAACGAGCGGGTTGTCGACCTTCAGCAGGTAATCGTCACCGGCCGGCTTGCCGGCGTCAGACATCTCGCGGTGGGCGACGTCGAGCGTGGACAGGAAGCCGATGCCCTCGCCTTCGCCCTTCAGGTAGTCGTAACCCCACTTCCACTGGATGCCGGTGGCCTTGATGGTGATGTCGGCGGAGCTGGTGTCCTTCATCGCGACCACGGCCTTGGTGGCCGGCAGCGCCATGAAGATCACGATGATGAAGGGCACCACCGTCCAGGCGATCTCGACCTTCACGCTTTCATGGAAGTTGGAGGCCTTGGCGCCCTTGGATTTGCGGTGCTTGAAGATCGAATAGAACATCACGCCGAAAACGGCGATGAAGATCACGATGCACACGATCATCATGAAGTTGTGCAGCCACTGCTGTTCGGCGGCGATCTTCGTGACCGGCGGGTGCAGGTCGAGCTGATTGACCGCCGGACCACCCGGCAGGCTGTTGACGGCCATGGCGGCCGTGCTGGCCACCGCGGCGCACGCCGCCACACACGTCTGCCCCGCCCTCCGGGCAAAAGACTGCCACAGTGATTTCGTCGTCTTCATCATGGTCGTTTCAGTTTTCAAGAATCACATCGAAGCGGGTTCGCGCGCCTGCCATCCCATCGACGACGGGCCTGTGTCGTCGAGGCATTGCTTGGATGGAAGTCGAGGCGGATCCCCTTGTCGCCGGCAGCCTGCGGGAGACCCCGAGAGCCTTACAGCGCGCAAGTACCCCCGGGCGGACCTGCATTTTTCAAGCCCGCGAGTTTAACGCAGCCCGTTGAGCTGCCTCAAACGGGGCTCAACCTCTTGGCGACTTGCTGCGCACCATGGCGCGCATGTCGTCGATCGACACACGCGTCTCGCTGGCAAGAGGCGCCTTGGGCGCGGCCTTGAACGCGTGGCCGTAGGCGACTTCGAAGTCCAGGTAGAGGCGGCCATCGGGCCGGGCCAGGTGTCGAAGCTCGCCCAGCAGTTGCTCGCGCCAGCGCGGCGTGCGCAACCCGGCAAAACGTCGCGGCGCGGCATTCGGCCCCAGGCTGCGCAGCTCGCGCAGCAGGGCCTCGGGGCTGTCCCAGCTCAGGGTCAGCACCTCCTGGTCCATCACGGGGTCGGCGAACCCGGCCTGGACCAGCATGTCGCCCAGGTCGTGCATGTCGACGAAGGGCGCGAGCGGCGCGCCCCACCCGCGTTGTGCATAGAGCGTGTCGACCGAACGCAGCGTGCCGGGGCCGAGGCAGGAAAACATCACGAAGCCGTCGACGGCCAGCAGCCGCTGCCATTGCTGCATCAGCGCTGCCGGATCGACGACCGCATGCAGCATCATGTTGGCCCACAGCAGCTGCACGCTGCCTGCGCTCACCGCGTCGGGCGTGACGAGCGAAGCGCCCACCCCGCGCCAGCGCCGCGCCGACCACCAGGGCGCCGCGAGGGCGCGCTGGCTGCGCTCGTGCAGGGCCTGCGTCGGCTCGACGGCGAGGTGGCGCGCCTGCGGATAGGCCTTCAGCAGCAGCTCGGTGCTGGCGCCGCCGAACGCCCACCAGTCGAGCACGACCTGCGGCTTCAGGCGGATGAATTCCAGCCGCCCCGCCATGCGCCGCGCCACTTCGCCATGCAGCCAGGGCGCTTCGGGCGCGCGCGCCAGGCGGCGCAGGCCGGCCTGCACGCTCGCCGGGTCGAGCTGTCGCGCGGTCGAGGTCGGGGGCGTGCTCATGAGGTGGGGCAGTATATTGAGCCGATGCTTTTCAGCCGCCTGCTCAGCTCCTGGCCCAGCCTGTGCGCGGTGTGCAGGGGATGGGGCGAAGGTGCCGTCTGCGCGAGTTGCCACGCCCGCTATGCCCATGAGGTGCCCCGCTGCGCACGCTGCGCGCTGCAGGTGCCGCCGGACGTGGCCGTGTGCGGCGCCTGCCTCAAGCACCCACCTGTCTTCGACGCGACACGCACCGGCCTCGACTACGCGCACCCATGGTCCACACTGATCGCCCGCTTCAAGTTCCACCAGGCCCTCGACCTCGCGACGGCGCTGGTGGCCCCCTTGCGTGACCACGTACGGCGCGAGGCGGAGGCCCTGCCGGACGTGCTGCTGCCCGTGCCGCTCAGCCGCGAACGGCTGCGCGAGCGTGGCTACAACCAGGCCTGGGAAGCGACCCGCCGGCTCGCCCGCGGTCTCGGCCTGGCCTGCGACGCCACATTGCTGCTGCGCCTGGCGGACCGTCCACACCAGCTCGACCTGCCGCCCGACGAGCGTGCCGCCAACGTGCGCGGCGTCTTCGCCATCGAGCCGCTGCGGCGCGGTGAGCTGCAAGGCCGCCACGTCGCCATCGTCGACGACGTGATGACCACCGGCGCCACCTGCAACGAGCTCGCCCGCGTGCTCAAGCAGGCCGGGGCCGCACGCGTGGAGGCGTGGGCCATCGCCCGCACCCCACGCGACGCCCCCTGATGCCGCTTCCACCCATGTTCAACATCGTCCTCGTCCAGCCCGAGATTCCCCCCAACACCGGCAACGTGATCCGCCTGGCCGCCAACACCGGTTGCGCCC
>DASWSY010000671.1:0-9600 GCA_036402415.1 Rhizobacter sp.
CACGGCGCCGGGCGCGGCCCCCTGCGCCGCCATGCCGGCCGCGGCACCCAGCAGCAGCACCGCCAGGCCGGCCGCGAGGCGGCGCGAGAAATCACCCCCCGCACGCAGCCAGGAGTGGCGACGATGAAGGGCCAGGCCCAGGGCGGCAACAGGCTCGGTCATGAGGCCGGCGATGGTAGCGCCGGCGGCCGTGCTTTCCGAGCCCTTCGTACAGCCCGTTGCACTTGCGATGCCGGCTGCTAGCGCGGCCCTCCGTCGGCCGGCGCCAGGTGCTGCACGAACCAGTCGCCCGCGAGCTGCGCGACCACGTCGAGCGTGCCGGCTTCGAGGAAGTGATGGGTGGCGCGCGGCACCACGTCGATGCGCTTCTCGCAGCGCAGGCGGCCGAAGGCCTCGCGGTTCATCTCCACGATCTCGGGGTCGAGCGCCGCCACCACGAGCAAGGTGGGGATGCGCAGGTCGCCGAGCACGTCGCTGGCCTTCTCGACGCGGCCACTGCGCGACACCAGCGCCCGGATGCCACGCGGCTTGCACGCCGCCGAGCGCAGCATCGCGTTGGCCGCGGCGCCCGAGGCGAAGAGCCCCAGCGGCTCGTCGCGCACCGAGGCGGGCAGCGCGTCGAGCGCATCATCGAGCCGGCGCGTGAGCATGGCGGTGTCGTTCATGCGTTCGTCGTCTTCGCTCTCGCCTTCGTTCAGCAGGTCGAGGTCGAGCGTGGAGAAGCCGCGCGCCTGCAGGCGCAGCAGCACCGACTGCAGACGACGCGTATTCCCCGCGCTGCCGTCATGGTGCACGAAGACGACGAGCCCCTGCGAGCCGCTCACGCGGCACAGGTCGGCCGGCGCGAGCTCGGGGCTCAGGTGCACGAGGGTGTGGTCGATCATGGCGCGGCCCGTCGTCGGCTGGAGGGGTCGGCGGCCGCATCGGCGACGGCCAGGCCCTGCAGGCCGGCGCCGGTGTGCTCGGCATACAAGGCCTGCGCCTCGCGCAGGTGGTCGACCACGGTCGGCAGCAGCTCCATTGCGAGCGACTGCAGGGCAGCGTCCTGGCCCTGGCCGATCTGCCAGATGAGGAGCTGCACCGTCTTCTGGTGGTCGATGAGCTGCGACTGCAGGTAGGCCGCGTCGAAGGCCGCGCCCTGCAGCCCTTCGAGGCGCGCGCGGGCGGCCTTCTGGTCGGGGTCGGGCTCTGGGTTGGCCGGCAGGTTCATCGTCCGGGCCACTGCGGCGAGCCTGGGCGCGGCGTTGCCGGCGCCGAGCAGCTTCACGAAGAGCCGGTCGACGGTGTTGTACTGGTTCGGCGCGGGCACGCCGGGCTGGGCTTCCACCGTGCCGGGCAACTGGAAGCCCGGGTTGCCGAACTGCGCGAGGGCCGGCATCGCGGCACAACCCGCGCAGCCGAGCGCGATGGAGAGAAGGTGTCGAAGGGTCATGGCGTGCTCCCCGGGGTCAGAGCGTCAACAGGTAGGCGTGCAGGTCTTCCTTTTCCTTCGCGCTGAGCTTCAGGCCCAGCACGAGGTTGAAGAACTCCACGGTGTCGGCCAGCGTCGGCAGGCGGCCGTCGTGCAGGTAGGGCGGCGAGTCCTTGATGCCGCGCAGCGTGAAGGTCTTGATCGGCCCGTCGGGCAGCATCACCAGGTCGTTGCGCGTCTCGCCCACCTTGTAGAAGCGCTCCAGCTTCAGGTCGTGCATGTTGTGGTCGAGGAACGAAGTCTGCGCGATGTGGCATTGCGAACACTGCCCCTTGCCGAAAAAGACCCTCTCGCCGGCCAGTTCCTGCGGCGTGGCCTTCTCGGGCATGAGGCGGCCGCGCCAGTCGAGCTTGGGCGCGGGCGGGAAGTCGATGATGTTCTGCATCTGCGCCATCATCGCGACCTGGTTGGTGCGGTCGGGCAGGTGCGGACCCTTGCGCGTGGCGCTCACGTGGTCGCCGTTGAAGTAGGCGGTGCGCTGCTCGAACTCGGTGAAGTCTTCCACCGAGCGCAGCGACCGCTTGGAGCCGTGGATCTGCTGGTTGAAGAGCCCGCGCAGGCTGGTGGTGTCGAGCCGGAAACGCGCCGACTGGGGCCGCACGTCGGGCGTGAGGTGGAAGGCACCGTTGCTGTGGAAGTTGGTGTGGCAGTCGAGGCAGGCCACGCCCATGCTCTGCTGCGCGACCTTGCGGTCTTCGGTCTGGTTGAACTCCTCCTGCGGAAACGGCGTCAGCAGCAGGCGCAGGCCTTCCATCTGCACCGGCGTGACGATGCCGTTCATCACCTCGTAGAAATTGCGGATGGTGAGCACCTGGCCGCGCGACACGTCGCCCAGCTCCGGGCGCGTGGTGAGGAAGATCGGCGCGGGGAACTCGGGCGTGAAGTGGTCGGGCAGGTCGAAGTCGACGTCGAAGCGGCGCAGGTCGCGCTGCTCGAACTTCGCGATCTGGTCGATCTGGTTCTGCGGGAACACCTGGCCTCCGGTGGCCTGCTTGACGTGCGGCAGCGGCTTGAAGCCCTCGGGCAGCAGCCCGCGCTCGCGGATCTCCTGCGGCGACAGCGCCGCGAGCCGCTCCCAGGTGGTGCCGGCCGGCAGCTTCACGCGCACCCCGCCCTGCACTGCCTTGCGGCCGCCCGACATCATCACGCCCGGCACGGGCCGGTTCGACAGGTCATAGCGCGATTCGAGCAGGGCCTGCTGCCGCTGCATCACCTTCGGCTTGGCCGCTTCGTCCTGCCGTTTCACTTCCGACAGGGGCTGCGTGGGCAGCGGCCGGTAGGTGGTGTCGGGCGGCAGCGGATCGGCGCGGACGCTCACCGCAGCCGCCACCGCGGCAGCCAGGATCACGGCCGTGGCGAGCAATGGAACGAGAGGGCGGTTCATGGTGCTTGTCTCCGGGGGGTTGTTGCCCTTGGGGCGGCAATCGATGTACCGGCGCCCTCTTCCCATGTCGCGTTTCTTGTGAGTTAGCCCGTCTACCTCACGGCAGGTTCGTGCGCGCGGCCACCTTGGCGGCGGTGAGCGAGCTCGGCGCGTCGAGGTGGGCGTTGTCCGCCACGCCCACGCCGAGCCGGTCGACGAGTTCGCCGCCCAGCCACGCCGTCACGAGCGACAGGAAGGCGCCGCCGAACGAGAGCACATGGGCCAGCACCTCCGGCGCCTGGGGTGCGTCGCGGCGCACCATCGAGCTTCCGAAGAAGAGCGCCAGCACGATGACGTTGCCGATGGCGTGCATCGCGCCCACCGATTTCGCACGCGTGCCCGATGGGATGGCCAGCCAGTCGATGGTGCCGAAGGGCGCGGCCACCAGGCCCGCGATCAGGCCGCCGATGATGAGGTAGTGCGACACGAGCGCCATCACGTCGCTGTCGAGCGCGCGGTGCAGCACGTCGAAGGCCACCGAACCGCCCAGCAAGCCCAGCGGGAAGACCACGAGCATCTGGTGGATGGGATGACCGAAGAGCTTCGCTTTGCTTTCCATGGTGTGTCCTTTCGAGGGAATGTCCTGGGAACTTTCGTCGGGTGGCGCAAGGGCGTGCCGATGCCGCAATTTCTTCAACTTCCCGCATCGCCAGACCCTTGCGGGAGGGGTGCTTGGGCGGTGGCAAACGCCGTGCGCGCAAGGGCCGCGGGGCCACGGCGGGCATGTCGGTTGCCCCATCAGGAGACCGGAATCCCTCCGGCATTTCACTGAAGGAGATCACGATGACCCAGCAGAACAGAGATCAACAGCAACAACAGCAGAACCCGCAGCAGGACCAGGCCAACCAGCCCGGCCAGCAGCAGGGTGGTGGTCAGCGCAGCAACCAGCAGCAGCAGGAAGGCAACCAGGGTGGTCAGCAAGGTGGCCAGCAGCGTCGTCAGGAAAACGAGCAGCAAGGCAACCAGGCCAACCGCGACCAGGACCGCCAACGCCAGCAGGGCAACCAGCAGCAAGATCGCTGACGTCTGCCGCGCGGCCTGACGGGCCGTGACTTCAACACGCCATCAGTCGGCCCTTCGGGCCGGCGATGGCGTTTCTCGTTCCGGCGAACCCCGCGCCGACCGGGGACAAGGCCGGCGCTCCACAATGCGCGGCATGACCACGCCCCGACTTTCCGTCCCGAAGAACAAGCTCAAGTTCGTGCTGCTGGAAGGCATCCACCCCTCGGCGGTGGAATCCTTGCGGCAAGACGGCTACTCCGACATCGTCACCTCGCCCAAGGCCCTGGCCGGGGATGAGCTGCGCGAGACGCTGACCGACGCACATTTCCTCGGCATCCGCTCGCGCACCCAGCTCACCGCGGAGGTGCTGCGCGCGGCGCCGAAGCTCACCGCCGTCGGCGCCTTCTGCATCGGCACCAATCAGATCGACCTCGCCACCGCCAGGTCGCTCGGCATCCCTGTCTTCAACGCGCCGTTTTCCAACACGCGCAGCGTGGCCGAGCTGGTGCTGGCCGAGATCATCATGCTCATGCGCGGCATTCCGCAGAAGAACGCCCTGCTCCACCGCCACGGCTGGTCGAAGAGCGCCGAAGGCTCGTTCGAGGTGCGGGGCAAGACGCTCGGCATCGTGGGCTACGGCCACATCGGCACGCAGATCGGCGTGCTGGCCGAGCAGCTCGGCATGGTGGTGGTGTTCCACGACATCGAATCGAAGCTGACGCTTGGCAATGCGCGCCAGCTCGCCAACCTCGACGAGGTGCTCGAACGTTCCGACGTGGTGACGCTGCACCTGCCGGAGCTTCCCTCGACCAAGGGCCTGATGGGCGCGCGCCAGCTCGCGGTGATGAAGCGCGGCGCGCACCTCATCAATGCCTCGCGCGGCACGGTGGTCGACATCGACGCGCTCACCGCCGCCCTGGAAAGCGGCCACATCGCGGGTGCGGCCATCGACGTCTTCCCCGTCGAGCCGCAGGGCAACGACTCGACCTTCGAATCGCCCCTCACCCGCTTCGACAACGTGATCCTCACGCCGCACATCGGCGGCTCCACGCTCGAAGCCCAGGCCAACATCGGCCGCGAGGTCGCCGACAAGCTCATCCGCTACAGCAACAACGGGTCGACCACTTCGGCGGTCAACTTCCCCGAGGTGGCGCTGCCCGAGCACACCGGCCGCAGCCGCCTGCTGCACATCCACCACAACGTGCCGGGCGTGATGGCGCGTGTGAACGAGCGGCTTTCCAAGGCCGGCGTCAACATCGCGGCACAGTACCTGAGCACGCGCGAGGACGTGGGCTACGTGGTGATCGACGTCGACAGCGGCTCGCCCGAAGTGGCGCTGGCCGACCTGTGCAGCCTGCCCGACACCATTCGCTGCCGCATCCTCTACTGATCGAAGGCCTGCGGCCGCGCGTGCGGCAGCGATATGCTCTCGGCCGCCACACCACCCGAGAGGACCGAGTGCCCACCGCTGCCGCCCCACGTGCCCGCCGCATGGCCCCCGAAGAGCGCCGCGAGCAGTTGCTCGACAGCGCGGTGGGCTACATCCTCGAGCGAGGCCTCTCCGACTTCTCGCTCGACAAGGTGGCTGCGCGCGCCGGCGTGAGCGTGCCCCTCATCTACAAGTACTTCCCCAAGCGCGAGGACATCCTGAAGGCGGTGCTCGAGCGCGAGTACCAGTACCTCGGCGCGCGCAAGCTCTCGGCCTTGCCGCAGGACGGGCCGCTCGAGCCGCTGATCCGCAAGTCCAACCAGCACGGCTTCGAGTACCTCTACGAGCGCGGCCCGATCATCCGGCTGCTGGCGAGCGACCGGGCCGTGTCCGAGCTCGTGCGCCGCCGCGGCAAGGACGAGCGTGCCGCCATCACCGACCACTTCATCGACCGCATCGTCGAGACCTACGGCGTGCCGCGCGAAGTGGCGCAGGTGTGCTCCATCCTCGTGGTCAACGCGCCCATCCTGTCGGGCCGTGCGCTCAAGCGCGTGGGCGTGAGCGCGCAGGAGGCCGCCGACCTGTGGACCGACTTTGCGCTCGGCGGCTGGGCCGCGCTGCAAAAGCGCTTCAAGGCGCAGGCCGTGCAGGCCGACCCGAAACGAAAGACGAAGGCCAAGGCCTGAGCGCGCCTCAGGGCTTCTCCGGTCTGGCTTCTAGTAGAATAGATTTATATTAGCGGGCATGCTCATGCCCGTCTCCACCGCGCGTGCGCCGGCGTTCTCGGCCCATGAATTCCGCCGCGCGCTCGGCCACTTCGCCACCGGCGTCACCATCGTCACCTGCCACGATCCCGAGCTCGGCCTCGTGGGCCTCACCGCCAGCTCGTTCAACTCGGTGTCGCTCGCGCCACCGCTCGTGCTGTGGAGCCTCTCGCACGGCGCGGGTTCGATGGCGCCGCTCAAGCGCGGCACGCACTACGCGGTCAACGTGCTGGCCGTCGAACAGCAGTGCCTGGCAGAACGTTTCGCCCGCAAGAACGTCGACCGTTTCGCGGGCATTCCCTGGCGGACAGGCGTTAGCGGCGCCCCTATTCTCGACGGCGTCGCAGCCGTCTTCGAGTGCTTCAACCGCAGCCGATACGACGAAGGCGACCACACCATCTTCGTTGGCGAGGTCGAGCGCTGCGAGCGCCGCGACGATGCCGAACCCCTGGTGTTCCATGCGGGCCGCTTCTGCACCGCACGGGCACGCTGATGCCGCTCCACCCTTCCCCACCAGCCTCCATGACGACTTCGACTCCCCTGCTCTTGCAACGCCGCACCCTCGTGGCCGCGCTGCTGTCGCTGGCCCCGGCCTGGTCCTGTGCACAGGCGCAGGCCGCCGCACCCGAGCCGCCGCAGCCCGGTGGAACGCTCAACATCGGCACGCTGATGTACACGCTCAACGCCGGCAGCTTCGACACTGCCGACTGGTCGTGGAAGTTCAACAACGACCTCGGGCTCGCCTACGAGCAGCTCATCGCCGCCGACCTGTCCAAGGCCCGAAGCCGCGGCGGCCCGCACCGCTTCATCGCCGACGCCTGGCTGCCGCACGACGGCATGCGCGGCGAGCTGGCCGAGAGCTGGAAGCTGCTCGACAACCCGCTGCGCGTGGAGTTCCAGTTGCGCAAGGGCGTGATGTTCCCGGCCAAGCCCGGCGTGATGGAGTCGCGCGAGCTCACCGCCGACGACGTGGTCTTCAGCTTCAATCGCATCAACCAGAGCCCGAAGAAGATTCCCGGTTACTTCGACCACGTGGCCAAGGTCGAGGCCACGGGCAAGCACACCGTCGTCTTCACCTTCAAGAACTACAACAGCGAGTGGGACTACCGCTTCGGCTGGGGCTACTACTCCGCCATCGTGCCCAAGGAGGTGGTGGCCGCCGGCGCCGGCAACTGGAAGAACGTGAACGGCACCGGACCCTTCATGCTCACCGACTACATCCAGGGCAACTCGTCGGTCTTCACGAAGAACCCCAACTACTGGGACCAGGAAACCATCGGCGGCAAGGCCTACAAGCTGCCCTACGTCGACCGGATCAGCTACCGCGTCATCAAGGAGGAGTCGACAGCCCTCACCGCGCTGCGCACCGGCAAGCTCGACGTGCTCGAACTCGTGAGCTGGTCGGCCATCGACGAGCTGAAGAAGACCGCGCCGAAGCTCAAGACCGCGCGCTGGCTCGGCATCTCGGGCACGGTGATCGGCATGCGCGTGGACACCAAGCCGCTCGACGACGTGCGCGTGCGGCGCGCGCTCAACATGGCCATCGACAAGCAGGCCATCATCAAGGGCTACTACGGCGGCAACGCCGAGATGTTCGTGCACCCCCAGCACCCCGACCACGCCGGCTACTACGAGCCGCTGTCGGCCATGCCGGCCTCCATCCAGGAGCTCTACACCTACAACCCGAAGAAGGCAAAACAGCTCCTCGCGGAAGCCGGCCACCCGAACGGCTTCGAGTTCCGCGTGCAGGTCAGCGGCAACACGCAGAACCACGACCTCGTGACGCTGGTCTCGGCCTACCTCGAAAAGGTGGGCGTGAAGGTCAAGCTCGTGATCACCGAGCCGGGCGCGATGCAGAAGGCGCTCTTCACCGGCACGAACGAGCCGGGCTACTACTTCGTCAACACCATCACCAACCCGACCACCTCGCTGCGCAAGAACTTCACCAGCAAGGCGACCTTCAACCCTTCGCGCTGGAAGGACCCCAACTTCGACAAGAAGATGGAGGAGATCGTCGCCGAGCCCGACGAGAAGATCCGCCAGGTGAAGGTGCGCCTGCTGACCCGCGAGATCCTCGAGCAGGCGCCCTACATCTGGCTGCCCACGCCCTATGTCTACACCGCCTGGTGGCCGTGGGTGAAGAACTACGGCGGCGAACTGCGTGCCGGCGCCGAGCGGCCGGGCCCGATCCACAGCCGCATGTGGGTGGACCAGGCGCTCAAGAGGAAGATGGGCTACTGAGGGCTCAGAAGTTGTGGGCGATGCCGGCCTGGATGGCCCGCGCCGTGCCGCCCGCCACCGGGTTGAAGCCCGATGAGATGTAGTTGTAGCTCGCGGTGTTCTTGTTCTGGATCTGCACCGCCGTGGCGTAGACCGCGGTGCGCTTCGACAGGTTGTTCGTCACGCCGAGCGCGATCTGGCGCGAATCGGCGTTCTCCACGCCCTTGTCGTTGCGCATCACGTAAGAGGCCTTGAGCGTGTAGGTGGAAAGGCCCCAGCTCAGCCCCAGCAGCGAGTCGGCCACCTCGCGGTCGCGCTCGGTGCCGAGGGCAGGCGTGGCGAGCGATCCATAGGCGGCAAGCGTCTGCGAGTGGTGGAAGCCCATGATCCTGAAGTTGCCCGGCAGCGTGTACCAGGCGCCGAGCGACCACACCGAGAGCCTGTTGTCCGATGCGACGGTGAGCGGCGTGAGCGCCGCGCCCATGTCGGTGAGCGGTGCATTGGTGCGCGAGATGCCGCCGGCCACGAGCAGCGGCCCCCGGAGGTAGGTGCTGCCCACGCCGAGGAAGCGCGGGCCGGTGCCCTCGCCCGCGGCGCCTTGCACGTAGACCTGCAGACCGTTCACCCACGAGCGCGGGATGTGGTACGCGAGCGAGTTGCTCACGCGCACGAGGGTGGGCAGCGCAAGCGTGCCCTTGTAGATGGGCTGGTGGTTGACCGAGCTGCCCACGCCGGCGGTGCCCCAGGGATCGAAATACGCCACCGGCGCAAAGGGCGGCGTGTAGTCGCGGCCGAAGCGCACTTCGCCCAGCGGCGTGAAGAGGCTGACGGTGGCCTTGCGGTTCCATGTCATGCCGCCGGCCGGGGTGGAGCCGGTCACGCGGTTGCTGGTGTTGGTGGGCACACCGTTGCCGGTGTCGCTGCTGGCCTGCGACTCCAGGTAGAAGTGGGCGCGGTAGCCGCCGCCCAGGTCTTCGTTGCCGGTGAAGCCGAGCTTGGTGACGTAGTTGCCGGCATCGCGCACCTGCCACATGCTGCCGCGCCCCTCGGAACGTACGCGCGTCACGTTGCCATCGACGCCGCCGAAGATGGTGAGGCTGCTGCCGGCCTGCGCCACGGCGCCCGCGGAGGCGAGCGTGCCCACCAAGGCCACGGCCACGCGGGCCGCGCTTGCACGAGTCATGAGGTGTCTCCTGTGTGTGTTGGGAATCGCGGCGCGGCTCAGGCCGCCTGCATCATTTCTTCGAAGTTCTTCGAATAGAAGCGCGTGCGGGCCTCGTCGGAGAGCCCG
>DASWSY010000672.1:0-1811 GCA_036402415.1 Rhizobacter sp.
GCGTGACGCTGCGCCGCTTCTGCCGCGCCAACGTGCTGCTGTCGCTGGACCAGATCGTTGAAATCGGCTTCAAGTGCGCGAAGGCACTGGGCTACGTGTCGCGCCAGGGCCTGATCCACCGCGACGTGAAGCCGGCCAACCTGCTCGCCGTCATCACCAACGGCCACATCACCGACGTGAAGATCAGCGACTTCGGCAGCGCGCTCAACATGGCCAGCGAGACGACGCAGGTCTACCGCGTGGGTTCGCTCGCCTACATGTCGCCCGAGCAGCTCGACGGCAGCCAGCTCGACTGCCGCGCCGACATGTATTCGCTCGGCGCGGTGCTCTACCACCTGATCGCCGGCAGACCGCTGTTCGACTCGACCTCGCAGTCGGCCATGATGAACCAGATCTACAGCGCCGAGCCCACGCTGCTGAGCAGCCTGCGCTCGGGGGTCGGGCCCGGCGTCGACAGCGTGATCCTGTCGGCGGTGGCCAAGCGCCCCGAAGACCGCTACCGGAGCTGGGACGACTTCGCCCAGGCCCTCTCCAGCCTCATCACCACGCAGCAGGTGCCGCGCGGCCATCTGCAGGGCGTGCTCGACTCCGAGCGCTTCAACCTGCTGCGCAGCCTCGACTTCTTCTCCAACTTCGGCGACGTGGAGCTGTGGGAGGTGGTGCACCGCGCGAAGTGGCAGCGCTTTCCCTTCGGCCATGCGCTCTACACCAAGGGCGAAGAGGGCAGCACTTTCCACATCATTGCGCAGGGCGAGGTGGAGGTGTACCGCGAGGGCGAGAAGGTGGCGCAGCTCGGCTCGGGCACCTCGGTGGGCGAGATGGCGTACCTGGCGCCCAGCCCCGAGCTGCGCACGCACAGCACCAACGTGATCGTGACCGAGCCGGCCACCACCATTTCGTTCACGCCGGAGACGCTTGCGCAGGTCAGCCCCAATTGCCGGCACCTGTTTGACGAAGCCTTCATCCGCGTGCTGGTGCGGCGCCTGCACGTGGCGCACGAAGCGCTGGCGCACCCGCGGCGCATCCTCTGACGCCCGCTACCTGATCTGCGTCAGCCCGGCGGCGTGCTGTTGCGTTGTGGCCCTTGCTGGGTGCAAGTGGCGGTGCTTCAATCCGACCCGGCGAACCCCCCTCGTCAACATCCTCCGGGAAGGACTCACCATGAAGACATTCATCAGTGCGCTGATTCTCGCCATGGCCGGCGTCGCTGGCTCTGCCCACGCGGCCGACGACGCCAAGAAGCCCACCGCGCAGCAGAACAAGATGACCACCTGCAACAAGGAAGCCGGCGACAGGAAGGGCGACGAACGCAAGGCCTTCATGTCCGAGTGCCTGAAGAAGGACACCGATGGCAAGACGGCGCAGCAGAACAAGATGAAGACCTGCAGCGCGGACTTCAAGGCGACGGGCAAGCCGAGTGGCGAGCGGCAGGCGTTCATGAAGGAATGCCTGTCTAAATAGGGCCCCCCAGTCGCTTCGCTCCTGCCCCCGAGGGGCGCCACCCGGCGGCCCGGCAAAGCCGGTTCCGCGGGTGTTGCTTGATGGGCACTCGCTGCGCTTGTGCTTCGCCCGGTTTGCCGGGCGTTGTCGCTTATGCGGCCTGCTGCCAGTACGCTGGGTCGCCGTAGGTCTGCTTGAGGTGGTCGACCCACAAGCGCACGCGCAGCGGCAGGTGCTTGCGCTGGGGGAACACGGCGTAGATGCCGTTGGGCGGGGCGGCGAACTCGTCGAGGACGCTGACGAGGTCGCCGCTGGCGAGGTGGCTTTCGACCTCCCAGGTCGAGCGCCACGCTAGGCCCAGGCCGGCGAGG
>DASWSY010000673.1:0-7040 GCA_036402415.1 Rhizobacter sp.
GTCATCGACAGCGGATCTCCGCGCATATTTTGAGCCTGAGCGAAAGTGATCGCTACCTGCGATTCGGCTATCCCGCCACCAATGAGCAGGTGCAGCGCTATGTGGAATCCATCGATTTCGAGCGGGACGAGGTGTTCGGCATCTTCAACCGCCGGCTGGAGCTGATTGCCATGGCTCACTTGGCCTACCTGCCAGTGCCCACGAAGCCTGAAGCGCCCGCGACGGCAGAGTTCGGCGTGTCGGTCATTCAGCGGGCGCGGGGGCGTGGCTACGGTGCCCACCTGTTCGAGCACGCCGTGCTGCACGCGCGCAATCGCGGCTGCGAACGCCTCTTCATTCATGCCCTGAGCGAAAACGCCGCCATGCTGAAGATCGCCCGCAACGCAGGCGCCACGGTCGAACGCGACGGGCCCGAAGCGGAGGCATGGCTCAAACTGCCACCCGACAGCATTACGTCGCAGGTGGGAGAACTGGTGGGGCATCAGGTGGCCGAATTCGACTACCAACTCAAGTTGCATGCGCAGCGCCTCAACAGCTGGCTGAAGTCCATGTCGGAAGTCAAGGCTCACATGAGCGACACGGACCGCAGCGCATCGGAGTGATCGGCCGCCAGGCCGCGCCGTTGCTGGGTTTCCGGCACTTCTTCGCACACCCATGTCGGGGATGGGAGGCCCTCGGGGCCACGGTTAGCATGACCTGAACACGTCATGCTGAATCTCCCCAACCCCTATTGGGCCATTGCACTGGGCGGCCTCGTCGCCCTGCTGGTTCTGGCTCTCATCCTTGTTCTGCTGCGCGCTCGCAAGCCGCGGCCCAAGCCGCTCCCCATTGAATGGGCGCTCGCCGGCCGGCCGGTCTTCAGCACCGACGAGCGACGCATCTACCGCTTGCTGCGCGAGGCGTTGCCGCATCACATCATCTTGTCGAAGCTGCCGCTGGTGCGTTTCTGCCAGCCCACTGACCCGAGCGAAGTGCGGTACTGGTACGAGCTGCTGGGCACCACGCACGTGACCTTCGCGGTGTGCAGCGCCAACGGCCGGGTGCTCGCGGCCGTGGACCTCGACATCGAACGCGGCCACTCGCACCGTGCGCAGCAGATCAAGCAGGCCGTGCTGTCGACCTGCCGCGTCCGCTACTTGCGCTGCCCGGTCGACCGCCTGCCGTCGGTGGCCGAACTGCAACTCTTGGTGCCGCACAGCGGTGCTGCGGCTCGCGCGCCGGAGCCCATGCCGCCCCATAGCCTGAACCAGGCGCGCAGTTCGCTCTCGAGTACCGTGGCCCATCGCCGCGCCGAGCGCACGGCCTTGTGGCAGGACTCCACGCTGTTCCAGGACTCGTTCTTCGCGCCCGACAGCCGCCTCGACGCCTTTACCGCGAGCGATCTCGGCGGCCTGGGCGACCGCCCATCGATGGGCGACGACATCGCCGGCGTGGTGGTCGACGGCCCCGGCGCCAACTCCCGACGCTGACCGACGGCAAGGCGCTTACGATGCGCCATGCTTTCCACGCCAAGCGACACCCCGTACGCCGGCCTCACGCCAGATGCCGTGCTCGACGCCCTCGACTCGGTGGGTCTGCGCGGCGACGGGCGGCTGATCCAGCTCAATTCCTACGAAAACCGCGTCTTCCAGGTCTTTCTGGAGGATGGCCCGGTTGTGGTGGCAAAGTTCTACCGGCCCGGCCGCTGGAGCGACGCACAGATCCTCGAGGAACATGCCTTCGCCACCGAACTGGCCGAGGCGGAAATCCCGGTCGTGGCACCGCGTGTGCTGAACGGCACCACCCTGCCGTCGTTCTCGATCGAGGGTGCGCCTTACCGCTTCAGCATCACCCCTCGCCAGTCGGGCCGCGCGCCGGAGCTTGAAGATCCTGCCACGCTGGAGTGGCTCGGCCGCTTCATCGGCCGCATCCATGCCGTAGGTGCACGGGGACCCTTCGCGCATCGCCTGACGCTCGACCTGCAGACCCATGGCGTCGCGCCACGCGACTGGCTGCTCGACGCCGGTCTCATCTCGGTCGAAACACGCGACACCTGGAAGCAGACCGTCGACCAGGTGCTCGACGAAGTGCAGCGCCGCTTCGACGATGCCGGCGCATACCGCCCGATCCGGCTGCACGGCGACTGCCACGTGGGCAACGTGCTCTGGACCGAGGCCGGCCCGCACTTCGTCGACCTCGACGACGCGTTGATGGGTCCGCCGGTTCAGGACCTGTGGATGCTTTTGTCTGGTGAACGACAGCAGATGCAACAGCAGCTCACCTCACTGCTGACCGGCTACGAGGATTTCATGGACTTCGACTGGCGCCAACTGCGCCTGATCGAAGCGCTGCGCGCGCTGCGCATGATCCACTACAGTGCCTGGCTCGCGCGTCGCTGGCCCGACCCGGCCTTCCCGGCCGGGTTTCCGTGGTTCGGCGATCGCAGCTACTGGAGCGAGCAGATCATCCGGCTGCGCGACCAGCTCGACGCGATGCGCGAACCGCCGCTCGGCGGCTCGGCCTTCTGACGACGACGCTCAGGCGGTGAGCAGCGCGTTCACGCGCCGCACGTAGGCCGCCGGGTCTTCCAGATGCCCGCCTTCGGCCAGCACCGCCTGGTCGAAGAGGATGTGCGCCAGGTCGTCGAAGTGCGCACTGCCGTCCAGGCGCTTCACCAGCGCGTGTTCGGCGTTGACCTCGAGCGTCGGCTGCGTCGCCGGCGCCTTCTGCCCCGCCTGCTTGAGCATGCGTGCGAGGTGGCCGCTGATGTCGCCTTCTTCCACCACCAGGCAGGCCGGGGAATCGACGAGGCGCGTGGTCACGCGTACATCCTTCGCGCGGTCCTTCAGCACCTCCTTCAGCCGGTCGAGCACCGGCTTGAAGGCGGTGGCCGTTTCCTCGGCCTGCTTCTTCTCGGCCTCGTCCTGCAGCTTGCCCAGGTCGACGGCGCCCTTGGCGACGCTCTGCAGCGGCTTGCCTTCGAACTCGTAGACATGGCTGAGCATCCACTCGTCGACCCGGTCGGTGAGCAGCAGCACCTCGATGCCCTTCTTGCGGAAGATCTCGAGCTGCGGGCTGTTCTTCGCGGCCGACAGCGTGTCGGCGGTCACGTAGTAGATCGCCTCCTGGCCTTCCTTCATGCGCTTGACGTAGTCCTCCATCGACACGCCTTCGTCGGCCTGCGTCGACGCGAAGCGGAAAAGCTTGACCAGCCGCTCCTGGTTCGCATGGTCCTCGCCCACGCCTTCCTTCAGCACCGCGCCGAAGTCCTTCCAGAACTTCGCGTACTTCGTGCGTTCGGCTTCGTCCTCGCTGTTGGCCAGGCCTTCGAGCATGGAGAGCACACGCTTGGTCGAGCCCTCGCGGATCGCCTTCACGTCGCGGCTTTCCTGCAGGAGCTCGCGGCTCACGTTGAGCGGCAGGTCGGCACTGTCGATCACGCCCTTCACGAAGCGCAGGTACACCGGCATCAGCGCTTCGGCATCGTCCATGATGAAGACCCGCTTGACGTAGAGCTTCACGCCGCCGCGCTTGTCGCGGTTCCAGAGGTCGAACGGCGCCTTGGCCGGGATGTACAGAAGCTGGGTGTATTCGCTGCGCCCCTCCACGCGATTGTGCGTGTAGGCGAGCGGCGCTTCGGTGTCGTAGCTGATCTGCTTGTAGAACTCGTGGTACTGCTCGGTGGTGATGTCGCTCTTGCTGCGCGTCCACAGCGCCGCGGCCTTGTTCACCGGCGACCATTCGTCCTTGATGACCTGCTCGCCCTTCTCGGCGTCCCACTCCTCCTTCTGCATCAGCACCGGAAGCGAGATGTGGTCGGAGTACTTGCCGATGATGGAGCGCAGCTTCCAGGCGCTCAGGAACTCTTCCTCGCCCTCGCGCAGGTGCAGGATCACGTCGGTGCCGCGCGTGGGCTTGGTGATCGTCTCGACCTCGAAGTCGCCGCTGCCGTCGCTGCTCCAGCGCACGCCCTCTTCAGGTTTGAGACCCGCGCGGCGCGACACGACGGTGATGCGGTCGGCGACGATGAAGCCCGAATAGAAGCCCACCCCGAACTGGCCGATGAGCTGGGCGTCCTTCTTCTGGTCGCCCTCGAGCTTGGCCATGAACTCGCGCGTGCCGCTCTTGGCGATGGTGCCGAGGTTGGCCACCGCCTCCTCGGCCGACAGGCCGATGCCGTTGTCGCGGATGGTGATGGTCCTGGCCGCCTTGTCGAAGCTGACCCGGACCTCGAGGTTGGGGGCGTCCTCGTACAGGGCCGCGTTGTGCAGCGCCTCGAAGCGCAGCTTGTCGCACGCGTCGGACGCGTTGGACACGAGCTCGCGAAGAAAGATCTCCTTGTTGGAGTAGAGCGAGTGCGTGACGAGGTGCAGGATCTGCTTGACCTCGGCCTGGAAGGAGAGGGTCTGTTTTTCCATGGTGTTCCGGGAGACGCTAGAGGGTTCTGACCGTTCGGCCGCGCCAGCACATAGGGGTGCGGCGAACGATTTCAAGAGCGGGCCGGCATCATAAGGACAAGCCCCTTTGTCCCGCTTGGACACCTGCGGGGCCTGACACAGGCCTCCGCTACGATGCGCCGCTCATCAATATAAGAGCAGGCGTGCTGCCTGCCACCCGACCGCATGACTGCATTGGAAAGCTGGCTCACAAGCTCCCCCGGTTCTGCGGCCCCTTTGTGGACGCTGGAGGGCCTGCGCGGCGCCGACCCGGTGCTGGGGTTCGCGCTCGTGATGCTCGCGGCCGTGGCGCTCGCCGAACTGCTGCACCGCAAGCTGCGCGCACCGCGCATCCTCGGCCACATGATCACCGGGGCACTGGCCAGTCCGCTCGCGCTGCGCCTGCTCGACCGGACCGACCTCGACCCCTGGAAGCCCATTATCGACCTCGCCATCGGCGTGCTGGTGTTCGAGCTGGGCAGCCGCATCCGACCGCGCTGGCTCATCGACAACCCCTGGCTCGCCTTCACCTGCGTGCTCGAGGGCGTGCTGGCCGGGCTGTGCGTGGCGGTCACGCTCGTGTGGCTGGGCGCGCCGGTGCCCTCGGCCTGGCTCGCGGGTGCGGTGGCCATGTCGACCTCGCCGGTGATCACGCTCGTGCTCGTGCACGAAGTGCGCTCGCGCGGTCAGGTGACCGAGCGGCTCCTCATCATCACCGCGATCAACAGCGCGCTCGCCATGCTGGCGCTCAAGGCCTGGAACGTGGTGGCGGCGGCCGGCAGCGTCAACATCGCCAACGAACTCGTGCCGGTGGTCACCGACGCGGTGGTCGTGATCGGCGGCTCCTTCCTGCTCGGCATGGCCGCCGGCTGGCTGCTCGCCAAGCTCAACCAGCCGCTGCGCGATGCCGCGGCCGCGCCGGTGCTGCAGATCGCGCTCGTGATCCTGGCCGCGATGGTGGCGGCGCAGTGGAAGCTCTCGCCACTGCTCGCGCTGCTTGTCGCCGGCATGGCCGCACGCTCACGGATGGGCCACGCGCTCACGGTCGAGCCCCACCTGGGCTCCGCCGGCGCGGTGCTCACCGTGCTGCTCTTCATCGCGCTGGGCATGCTCTTCACGCTCGACGGCGTGGGCACGCTCTGGCCGTGGGTGCTCGCCATCCTCTTGGCGCGCGTGGTCGGCAAGGGCGCGGCCGTGGCCCTGCTCGCACGGCTCAGCGCCCTGAGCTGGCGCCAGGCGGCGGCGCTCACCCTCACCCTGCAACCGATGAGCAGCCTGGCGGTGCTGCTCGCGGGCAACACCTTCGGCTGGGCCTCGCAGATGCCCGGCGTGGCTGGCGGCGTGCTGCAGGCCCTGCTCATCGCCACCACCGTGTCGCACCTCGTCGGCCCGGTGCTGACCAAGTGGTCGCTGCAGTCCCTGGCCGGCGAATGCCCGCAACCCCAGGCCAAAGGAAGCTGAGATGTCACTGGCCGAATTCACCACCTCCGAACCGTTGACGCTCGGCGTCGAGCTGGAGCTGCAGCTCGTCAGCATGCACGACCACGACCTCTCGCCGCAGGCGCAGGACCTGCTGCGCGAGCTCGACAAGCACCCCGGCGCCTGGGACGTGAAGCCCGAGATCACGCGCAGCATGATTGAAATCGGCACCTCGATCCAGCGCCAGCACGCGCCGCTCGTCGCCGAGCTCACCGACCTGCGCCAGCAGCTCTCGCGCGCCGCGCGCAAGCTCAACATCGGCATCGCCGGCGGCGGCACGCACGCCTACCAGCACTGGAGCGAGCAGCAGATCTACCCGACCGAACGCTTCCACTACATCAGCGAGCTCTACGGCTACCTCGCCAAGCAGTTCACCGTCTTCGGCCAGCACGTGCACATCGGCTGCGAGAACGGCGACACCGCGCTCTGGCTGCTGCACGCGCTGTCGCGCTACGTGCCTCACTTCATCGCGCTCTCGGCTTCGTCGCCCTACGTGCAGGGCGTGGACACCGGCTTCGACTCGGCCCGCCTCAACTCGGTCTTCGCCTTCCCGCTCTCGGGCCGTGCGCCCTTCGTGCGGTCATGGGACGAGTTCGGCGTGTACTTCGACAAGATGACGAGCACCGGCGTCGTGCAGTCGATGAAGGACTTCTACTGGGACATCCGCCCCAAGCCCGAGTTCGGCACCATCGAGCTGCGTGTGTGCGACACGCCGCTCACCGTCGACCGCGCCGCCGCGCTCGCCTGCTACCTGCAGTGCATCTGCCGCTACCTGCGCGAGCAGCAGCCCTTCGAGCCGGCCGAGGACGACTACCTCGTCTACACCTTCAACCGCTTCCAGGCCTGCCGCTTCGGCCTCGACGGCGAGATCGTCGACCCGAAGACCAAGCAGCGCCACAAGCTGCGCGACGACATCCTGCGCACGCTCGCCCGCGTCGACGAACACGCGCTCGACCTGCAGGCACTCGAAGCCAGCAACCTCATCCGCGAGACGCTCTTTGAAGGCAACGACGCGCAGTGGCTGCGCTCGCGGCGCAAAGGCGGCGTGCCGCTCTCGGCCGTGGTGGAAGACGCGACCAAGCGCTGGATGGCGTGACCGCTCGTTTGAGCTAGACCTTCAGTGGAGCTTGATGCGCGGCCGGTAGG
>DASWSY010000674.1:0-13006 GCA_036402415.1 Rhizobacter sp.
CGCTTCCAGGCCTGCCGCTTCGGGCTCGACGGCGAGATCGTCGACCCCAAGACGAAGACGCGCCAGAAGCTGCGCGACGACATCCTGCGCACGCTGGCCCGCATCGACGAACACGCGCTCGACCTGCAGGCGCTCGCGGCGAGCAACCTGATCCGCGAGACGCTCTTCGAGGGCAACGACGCGCAATGGCTGCGCGCGCGCCGCAAGGACGGCCTGCCGCTGTCGGCGGTGGTGGAAGACGCGACGAAACGCTGGATGACCTGAGCGCCGTCAGTGCAGCTTGATGCGCGGCCGGTAGGTGCGGTCGAGCATTTCTGACAGCGTGATGAGCGCCGTCTTGCGCACGCCGCCCAGCGCGAGTTGATGCTGCTTGTGCAGCGCCCAGTACATGAGCTGCGCGAGCCGGCCCTCGATGAAGAGGCTGCCGCGCGTGAGGCTGCCCATCAGGCTGCCCACCGACGAATATTCCGACAGCGACACGAGCGAACCCTGGTCGCGGAAGACGAAGGGCGAAACCGTCTCGCCACGCGTGAGCCTGGGGAGCGCGCGCACCAGGTACATCGCCTGCTGGTAGGCGGCTTGAGCGCGCGGCGGCACCCAGGTGCCGTCGGGCTGCTGGCAGGCCGCGCAGTCACCGAAGGCGTAGATGTCCGGGTCCTGCGTCGACTGCAGGTTGCCGTTGACCATGATCTGGTTGAGGCGGTTGGTTTCGAGCGGTGTGTCACCGCCCAGCGTCTTCAGGAAGTCGGCCGCCTTCACGCCCGCCGCCCAGACGGTCAGCGTGGAGCGGATCACCTTGCCGCTGGCCATCTTGAGACCGTCGGCCGTCACCTCGACCACCTTCTCGTTGGTGTGCACCTCGATGGCGAGCTTGCGCAGCTCGCGCACCGCCGACTCGCTCAGGCGTTCGGGCAGTTGGGACAGAAGGCGTGGCGCCGCCTCCACCAGCACGATCTGCAGGTCCTTCTCGGGGTGCACATGGTCGAGGCCGAAGTTGGCCAGCACCCGGGCGGCTGCATGCAGCTCCGCGGCCAGCTCCACGCCGGTGGCCCCGCCGCCGACGATGGCCACCGTAAGACGCCCGCTCCCGGGCACGCGCGGCACGCTCTGCGCGCGAATGCATTCGTTGATGAGCCGGTTGTTGAAGCGCTTGGCGGCCTGCGGGCTGTCGAGCTTGATGGTGTGTTCGGCCGCGCCCAAGGTGCCGAAGTCGTTGGTCTGGCTGCCGATGGCGATCACGAGCGTGTCATAGCCGATCTCCTGCGCGGGCGTGATCTCCATGCCGGTTTCGTCGTAGCTCGCCGCGAGCTGGATGGTCTTCTTCGCGCGGTCCACGCCGACGAGGCTACCCAGGCGGAAGCGGAAGCAGTTCCAGCGCGCCTGTGCCAGGAACTCGATCTCTTCCGCGTGGGTGTCAAAGCTGCCGGCGGCCAACTGGTGCAGCAGCGGCTTCCACACATGGGTGCGCGCCGAGTCGACCAGGGTGATCTCGGCCAGCTTCTTCTTGCCCAGCGTCTTGCCGAGTTGCGTGGCGAGCGCCAGTCCTCCCGCGCCGCCACCCACGATCACGATCCGATGCATGTCCTGGAACCCTCGATTCTTGGGTGTGTTATCGATGCCGCACCATCGGATGGAACCGGGGGTCCGCGCGCAGCGCGCGGCATCTTAGCCGAAACGAACGATCGTTCGTTTTGAGCCGATCTTCACACCATAGGGCAGGAAGCGTGCCGCGCGCTCGGCGCCGTCATGAAAAAAAAAGCGGACCGAAGTCCGCTTGGGGGAGAAGCGCGTCGACGCTGCTCAGTTGGCAAATGCCGCGATGCCCGTCTGCGCACGGCCGAGGATGAGCGCGTGCACGTCGTGCGTGCCCTCGTAGGTGTTGACCACCTCGAGGTTGACCAGGTGGCGGGCCACGCCGAACTCGTCGCTGATGCCGTTGCCGCCCATCATGTCGCGCGCCAGCCGGGCAATGTCGAGCGCCTTGCCACAGGAGTTGCGCTTCATGATCGAGGTGATCTCGACCGCGGCCGTGCCTTCGTCTTTCATGCGGCCCAGGCGCAGGCAGCCTTGCAGGCCGAGCGTGATCTCGGTCTGCATGTCGGCCAGCTTCTTCTGGATCAGCTGGTTGGCCGCGAGCGGGCGGCCGAACTGCTTGCGGTCGAGCACGTACTGGCGCGCGCGGTGCCAGCAATCTTCGGCGGCACCGAGCGCACCCCAGGCGATGCCGTAGCGCGCGCTGTTGAGGCACGTGAACGGGCCCTTCAGGCCGCGCACCTCGGGGAAGGCGTTCTCTTCGGGGCAGAACACGTTGTCGAGCACGATCTCGCCGGTGATCGAGGCACGCAGGCCGACCTTGCCGTGCACGGCCGGGGCGCTGAGGCCCTTCCAGCCCTTTTCCAGCACGAAGCCGCGGATCGCGCCTTCATCGTCTTTCGCCCACACCACGAACACGTCGGCGATCGGGCTATTGCTGATCCACATCTTGGCGCCGGTCAGGCTGTAGCCGCCTTGCACCTTCTTCGCACGCGTGACCATGCTGCCCGGGTCGGAGCCGTGGTCGGGTTCGGTGAGGCCGAAGCAGCCGATCCACTGGCCGCTCGCGAGCTTGGGCAGGTACTTCTGCTTGGTCGCTTCGTTGCCGAACTCGTTGATGGGCACCATCACGAGCGAGCTCTGCACGCTCATCATCGAGCGGTAGCCGGAGTCGACACGCTCGACCTCGCGTGCGATCAGGCCGTAGCAGACGTAGTTGAGCGCCGCACCGCCGTACTGCTCGGGGATGGTGGGCCCCAGCAGGCCCAGCTCCCCCATCTCGCGAAAGATCGACGGGTCGGTCTTCTCGTGGCGGAAGGCTTCGAGCACGCGCGGTGCGAGCTTGCCCTGGCAGTAGTCGCGGGCGGCGTCGCGGATCTGGCGTTCGTCGCTGGTGAGCTGCTGCTCGAGCAGCAAGGGGTCGTCCCACTGGAATGCGGCCTTGTTTGCCATGTGACTGTCTCCTGTCGTCAAGCTGCGAGCGGAATGTCGCGCTGGGTCAGCGCGGCAAACCGTTGGATGTGTGTGTCAGTGTCACCGAAGCCGAGTTCGATGGCCATCAGCCGCTTGAAGAAGTGGCTGACGTTGAGCTCGTCGGTCATGCCCATGCCGCCGTGCAGCTGCACGGCCTGTTGGCCGATGAACCGGCAGGCGTTGCCGATCACCACCTTGGCGGCCGAAAGGGTCTTGCGGCGCTGGGTGTCGTCGGCGACGTTGCAGTGCATCGCGGCCAGGTAGGCCATCGAGCGCGACTGCTCCAGGTGCAGCAGCATGTCGGCCGTGCGGTGCTGCAGCGCCTGGAAGCGGCCGATGGGCTGGCCGAACTGCTGGCGTGTCTTGAGGTATTCGATGGTGGCGTCGACGGTGGCCTCCATCACGCCCAGCGCTTCCGCGCAGACGGCGGCAAGGCCGATGTCGAGGGCACGGTCGATCGCGGCGGTGGCGCTGGCCGCGGGGGCACCGAGCAATGAAGACGCGGGCACCTTCACATCGACGAGCACGAGGTCTGCGGCACGGCGGCCATCGAGGGTCTTGAAGGCCTTGAGCGTGAGCCCCGGCGTGCCTGGGGCGAGGCGGAACAACGCGACTCCGTTCGCATCGCCCGGCTGGCCGCTCACACGCGCCGAAACCAGCAGTTCGTCGGCGGCGGGTGCCAGCGACACCACGGCCTTCTGGCCGTTGAGCACGTAGCCATCACCGCTTTTCTTCGCGCTCGTCTCGACCCACACCGGCTGGCCGCGGCCGGCGGCTTCGCCGTGCGCGAGCACGACGATGCGTTCGCCACCGCCCATCGCCGGCAGCAGCTCGGCGCGCTGTTCTGGCGATGCGAAATCGCGCACCAGCGTGGTCGCGATCACGGCGCTGTCGAGCAGCGGCTCGCAGAGCAGCGCGGGGCCGGCAGACTGCATGGCGAGCAAGGTCTCGATCGGGCCGTAGCCCAGGCCGCCGTCGGCCTCGGGGATGTTCATCGCCAGCACGCCGAGATCGGCCAGGCCTTGCCAGACCTCGCGGCTCCAACCCTCGGCACTCTTCAGGATCTTGTTCCGGCGCTCGAAGCCGTAGTCGCCCTGCACGAAGCGGGTGATGGCGTCTTGCAGCTGCTGCTGCTCTTCGCTGAAGCTGAAGTCCATGGTCAGAGTCCGATCAACTGCTGGGAAATGATGTTCTTCTGGATCTCGTTGGAGCCGCCGAAGATCGAGAGCTTGCGCATGTTGCAGTAGTGCGCGCCCAGACCGGCGGCGTAGCGCGGCCCGATATCGCCTTCTTCGTCGCTCTCGGATTCCGCCTTGAACGGCAAGGCATACGGACCGACCGCCGCCACCAGCAGCTCGGTGATGGCCTGCTGGATCTCGGTGCCCTTGATCTTCAGGATCGACGCGGCCGGGCCCGGCGCCTTCTCGTTCGCTTCGTCGGACAACACGCGCAGGTTGGTCATCTCCAGCGCCATCAGGTCGATCTCGATCTGCGCGACCTTGGCCGAGAAGAGCGGGTCTTCCAGCAGCGGCCTGCCGTTCTTCTGCTCGGTGGCGGCCACACGCTTGAGCCGCTCGATCTCGCGCTTGCTGATGCCGATGCCGGCGATGTTGCTGCGCTCGTGGCCGAGCAGGAACTTGGCGTACGTCCAGCCCTTGTTCTCTTCGCCGATCAGGTTTTCGGCGGGCACGCGCACGTTCTCGAACCAGACCTCGTTGACCTCGTGCGCGCCATCGAGCGTGATGATGGGCCGCACGGTGATGCCGGACGAGCTCATGTCGATCAGCAGGAAGCTGATGCCGCGCTGCGCCTTGGCCTGCGGGTCGGTGCGCACGAGGCAGAAGATCCAGTCGGCGTGCTGGCCGAGCGTCGTCCAGGTCTTCTGGCCGTTGACGATGAAGTGGTCGCCGTCCTGGTCGAAGCCACGCACGGCACGGGTCTTGAGCGAGGCGAGGTCGGAGCCCGAGCCCGGCTCCGAGTAACCCTGGCACCACCACTTCCGCGCGGAGGAGATGTCGGGCAGGAATCGCTTCTGCTGCTCGGGCGATCCGAAGGCCATGATCACCGGCGCCACCATCTTGATGCCGAAGGGGATGAGCCGCGGGGCACCAGCGGCCGCGCATTCCTCTTCGAAGATGTACTGCTGCACCGCGTTCCACCCCGGGCCGCCGTGCTCCTTGGGCCAGCCGGGTCCGCCCCAGCCGCGCTCGTGCAGCGTACGCTGCCACATCACGTGGTCGTCGCGCGTGAGGCGCCGGCTGTTGACCACCTTGTCGCGCAAGGAGGCGGGCAGCTTGTCGCGCACGAAGGCGCGCACCTCCTCGCGGAAGGCTTGTTCTTCGGGGGTGAAGCTCAGGTCCATGAAGGCTCTTGGAAAGGCCGCGGGGGCTTGCGGCTCGCGACCGGTTGTGCTGCAATGCAGAACATGATTCCGCAATTTTGCTTGAAGCGGGGATTGTTCATGTCCGCCTGCAGACTGTCAACTTGCGGCCGCCACGGAGAAAATCGGCCCTTCTGAGAGGGGGACAGTCGGCTTCCAGCCCCGCATCCCGGGTGGACTGGGGAATCCGCGATGCTCCAGTTTGTGGATTTGTGTTCCACTTTGGACGCCTTTGCAGCGACAGACCGAGAGACGATGGACACACTCACCAAGAACGCCCGGGTCGAGCGCAGCCGCTCCAGCCCCAAACCCAAGGAAGACCGCCACTTCGTGACGGCGCTCGCACGCGGACTGGAGGTGCTGGCCTGCTTCCGCTCCGGCGACAAGGCGCTCGGCAACCAGGAGATCGCCACCCGCTGCCGCCTGCCGAAGTCAACGGTGTCGCGCCTGACCTCCACCCTCACCAAGCTCGGCTACCTGATCCAGGTCGAGGAGAGCGGCAAGTACCGCCTGGGCACCGCCACGCTGTCGCTCGGCAGCGCGATGCTGGCCCGGCTCGACGTGCGCCAGATCGCTCGGCCCATGATGCAGGAGCTGGCCGATGCCTCGCGCTCGATGGTGTCGCTCGGCACGCGCGACCGGCTGTCGATGATCTACGTGGAGAACTGCCGCAGCTCGGCCGCGCTGACGCTGAGCCTGGACGTGGGTTCGCGCATTCCCGTGGCCACCTCGGCCATCGGCCGTGCGTGGCTGGCCGCCATCTCCGAGCGCGAGCGGCAGGACGTGATGGAACGTGTGCAGGAGCTCGACGAAGTGGCCTGGCCCGACATCCGCGACGGCATCCACCGCGCACTGGACGACTACAACACCCTGGGCGTCACCTGCTCCTTCGGCGACTGGCAGAAAGACGTGAACGGCATCGCCCGCGCCTTCCAGCCGGGCGGCGGCCTGCCGCCGATGGCCATCAACTGCGGCGGGCCCTCGTTCAACCTCTCGAAGGAATTCCTGCTGAACGAGGTGCGGCCGCGGCTGATCGACATGGTGACCCGCCTCGAAACCTCGCTGCTGCGCTGAGCCGGGCGGCCCGCGCTCGATTCAGTAGCGCGACGCGCTGCCGCCCTGCGTGGAACCGTTGCGCCGCGCGCCTGTGACGGGGTCGATCCCGGCCGCCGCGGCGAGCCCGCGGCGCACGCCTTTTTCGAGCTGGGTCGCGCTGATGGGCTTCACCCAGTACTCGTAGGCCCCGAGGCTCATGGCCTTGAGGATGTCCATCGACAGGTGGTCGGCCGTCAAGAGCGCGACCTTGAGGCCCTGCGAGATCTCCACGTTGAGGGCCCGCACCACCTCCAGGCCGCCGGTGTCGGGCAGGTGCATGTCGAGCAGCACGAGCTGGGGCTGCTCGCTGCGAACCTTCTCCACCCCTTCGGCGCCGGTCGACGCCCGGATGAGCTGCACGCCCGGCAGCGTGGCCGCGAGCTGCGCCTGGACCAGCAGGAAGTTCAGATCCTGGTCTTCGATGTAGAGCACCTTGCCCTGGGGCTCAGGACCGGTCACGCGCACGTCGTCCATGGGGTGGCTGTCGTCTTGTTGCAGTGCACCAAGCATAGAACCCGGGCGGCAGAGCACAAGCGAACTGACGCCCTAATCAGGGTTTTGGGTTTGCCCTCGTTGTAATTATTAATTTCCACCGCTAGAGTGCTCAGCAGATCTGCAGCCGGAGCCCCGTCGGGACACGCATGGTCGACGCCACACCTCTACGCCGTTCCTCGCTTCATGAAGAAGTGGCGACTCGCCTTCGTCACATGGTCTTCGAGCGGCAGCTTGCCCCCGGCGACTGGATCGACGAACTGGCGCTGGCGCAGCAGTGGCAGATCAGCCGCACCCCGCTGCGCGAGGCGCTGAAGGTGCTGGCGGCGGAAGGCCTGGTCGAACTGGTGCCGCGCCAGGGCTGCCGGGTCACCCAGATGTCGGAAGACGACGCCGACGAGCTCTTCCCGGTGATGGCACTGCTGGAAGGCCGTTGCGCCTTCGAAGCGGTGCGCAAGGCCACGCCGGCCGAGATCGCGCGGCTGCGCCAGTTGCACGAGGTGCTGGAGCGGCACGCCGCCGCGCACGACATCGACGGCTACTACCGCGCCAACCATGATTTCCACAGCACGGTGCAGGACCTGGCCGACAACCGCTGGCTCGACCGCGCCACCAACGAGCTGCGCAAGTTCCTGCGCCTGCTCCGCGGCCGCCAGCTCAACTGGCCGGGCCGCATCGAGGACTCGATCAACGAACACCGGGTGCTGATGGCCGCCTTCGAGCAGCGCGATGCCGCGCGTGCCGAACGCCTGATGCACGACCACCTGATGGCGCAGCTTGCCGCGCTGAAGGCCCTGCGCGCGCACGAGCGGGATGCCAGCTCTCATGACGAAAAGGCGAGTCACCATGCTTGAAGAACTGAAGACCGCGGCGCGCCGCGTGAGCGATGGCCGCCAGTTGCGCAGCCTGATGATCGACTGCCGCCGCCTGCTCTCCGAGCGCGGCGAAGCCAACAGCGTGGCCATCGCACGCCAGCTCGTGGCGCGTTTCAGCGCCCTGCCCGAGGAACAGCAGGCCGGCTTCTTCGACAAGCTCTCCACCGACTTCAGCCCCGACCCGCAGGCGGTGCTCAACGTGGCCCAGGCCTACGCCGAAGAGCCCACGCCCGAGAACCTGATCCGCCTCACGCGCCTGGCCGAGCCGCCGCGCCAGGAGCTTCTGCGCCGCATCAACCGCACGCCCGGCGGCACGGCGCAGATCGTCGCGATGCGGCGCAAGCTGCTCTCGCGCCTGGGCGCCCAGCCGTCGTTGAGTGCGCTCGAGAGCGACTTCCACCACCTGCTGTCGTCGTGGTTCAACCCCGGCTTCCTGCAGATGCAGCAGGTCGACTGGCGCTCGCCGGCCGAGCTCCTGGAGCAGATCATCCGCCACGAGGCGGTGCACGAGATCGACGGCTGGGACGACCTGCGCCGCCGCCTGCAGCCCGACCGCCGCTGTTTCGCCTTCTTCCACCCGCAGCTGCCCAACGAGCCGCTGATCTTCGTGGAGGTGGCGCTGCTGCCCGAGATGCCCGATGCCATCGCCCCGCTGATCGACAAGCGTGCGCAGCCGCTGCCGCCGAGCGACTTCAAGGTCGCGGCCTTCTACTCCATCAGCAACTGCCAACCCGGCCTGCGCGGCGTGTCGCTGGGGAACTTCCTCATCAAGCGCGTGGCCGAGCAACTGCAGCGGGAGCTGCCGCAGATCCGTCGTTATTGCACGTTGTCGCCGATCCCGGGGTTCGCAAAGTGGCTGCAGGCCGACATGCCGCCGCCCGAGGGTCTCAAGCGCGCCACGGCCGAGCGCATCGTCGAGGCGCGCGAGCGCCTGCTGAAGGCAACCGACGGCGACCTGAACGCCCTGGCGAACATCTCGCGCCTGCAGGGCCTCGACGAGGGCGCGCAGGAAGCCCTCTCGCGCCTGTGCGCGAGCTACCTCGTGCACCACAGCCCCGCGTCACACGGCGATGCGGTGGCCCGCTTCCACCTCGACAACGGCGCACGGCTGGAGCGACTCAACCCGCTGGGCGACCTGTCGCGCAAAGGGCTGAAGCAATATTTCGGCATGATGGTCAACTACCTCTACGACCTGCAGAAGGTCGAAGCCAGCCACGAGCAATTCGTGCACGGCGAGGTGGCGCATTCACGCGCCGTCGCCGCGCTGATCTGAGAACCCGACCGCGTTCACCCTTCACAACCACAAGGAGACGACATGACCCACCCCATGAACCCGCCGCAACGCGGCCGACGCCTCTTCACCCTGGGCTCGCTCGGCGCCGGCGCCATGCTGGCCGCGCCCTGGGTGCGTGCCCAGTCCTCGGGCTGGCCCAACAGGCCGGTGACGATCGTCGTGCCCTTCCCCGCCGGCGGCGGGACCGACGCCTTCGCGCGCCCGCTCTTCGGCACCATCACCCGCAACACCGGCAAGCAGTTCGTCATCGACAACAAGGGCGGCGCAGGCGGCACGGTCGGTGCGACCATCGCCGCCAAGGCCGCACCCGACGGCTACACCTTCTTCATGGGCGCGGTGCACCACGCGATCGCCCCGGCCATGTACCCCAAGCTGGAATACAACATCGAGAACGACTTCATCCCGGTGGGCCTGATCTCCAGCGTGCCGCAGGTCGTCGTGGTCAACCCGCAGCGCGTGCCAGTGACCGATCTCAAGGGCTTCCTCGAGTTCGTGCGCAAGAACCCCGGCAAGCTGAACTACGGCAGCGCCGGCAACGGCACCTCGCACCACCTGGCCGGCGAGCTCTTCAAGCTGCAGACCAAGACCTTCATCACCCACATCCCCTACCGCGGCGCCGGCCCGGCCCTGCAGGACCTGATCGCCGGCCAGGTCGACCTCATGTTCGACGGGCTGGGCTCCTCGGCCTCGCACATCAAGGGCGGCCGCATCAAGGCACTGGCGGTGGCGAGCGAAAAGCGCGCCCCCGGCTTCCCCGACGTGCCCACCAGCACCGAGGGTGGCGTGCCCACCTACCAGGTCGCCACCTGGTACGGCCTGTGGGCGCCGAAGGGCACGCCCAAGGAGCTGGTGGATGCCATGCGCGCCGAGATGGTCAAGGCCCTGGGCTCCGACGAGCTCAAGAAGACCTGGAACGGCCTGGGCACCGACACGCCCAACCTCTACGGCGACGCCTTCGGCCGCTTCGTGAGCGCGGAAGTCAAGCGCTGGGGCGAGGTGGTGAAGAAGTCCGGCGCCACCCTTGAATGATCATCACGACAACATGAGTCGAAATATCTTCGCCGCCATTCGCAGCGGCTTTCCGGAGGACCTCGACCGCGTGGCGGTCGAGACGCTCGACACACCCGGCTTCTACACCTGGCGCGACCTCGACCGCGGCAGCGCCATGATGGCCAACCTGCTCGCCTCGCTGCACCTGCCCGAAGGCAGCCGCGTGGCGGTGCAGGCCGAGAAATCGGTCGAAGGGCTGATGCTGTACCTCGCGGTGCTGCGCGCCGGCTTCGTCTACCTGCCGCTCAACACCGCCTACCAGTCGGCCGAGATCGAGTATTTCATCGGCAATGCCGAGCCGGCGGTCGTCGTGTGTTCGAGCAAGAACTTCGGCTGGGTCAGCCAGCTCGCGTTCAAGGCCGGCACCACGCACGTCTACACGCTCGACGACGACCGCAGCGGCAGCCTGCTCGCGCGCGCCGCGCACCACAGCGACCAGCACCAGCCGGTGGCGCGCCAGGCCGACGACCTCGCCTGCATCCTCTACACCAGCGGCACCACCGGGCGCAGCAAGGGTGCGATGCTGACGCACGGCAACATCCTCTCGAACACGCTCACGCTGAAGGACTTCTGGGGCTGGCGTCATGACGAAAAAGACGGCGGCCGCGACGTGCTGATCCACGCGCTGCCGCTCTTCCACGTGCACGGCCTCTTCGTCTCGGCGCAGATGGCGCTGCTGACGGGCAGCAAGATGCTGTGGCTGTCGAAGTTCGACCCCAAGCTGGTCGTGTCACGCCTGCCCGAGGCCACGGTCTTCATGGGCGTGCCCACGCTCTACGTGCGGCTGCTGGCCGAGCCGGGGCTCACGCGCGAAGCCTGCCGCAACATGCGCCTCTTCCTCGCGGGCTCGGCGCCCTTGCTCATCGAGACATTCAACGAATGGGCGGCGCGCACCGGCCACACCATCGTCGAGCGCTACGGCATGAGCGAGACCTCCATCCTCACCTCGAACCCGTACCGTGCCGAAGACGGCGAGCGCCGCGGCGGCACGGTGGGCTTCCCGCTGCCCGGCGTGGGCTTGCGCGTGCGCGACGACGAGGGCCACGATTTGCCCGTGGGCGAAGTCGGCGGCATCCAGGTGAAGGGCCCCAACGTCTTCGCCGGCTACTGGCGCATGCCCGAGAAGACGAAGGAGGAATTCACCTCCGACGGCTGGTTCAAGACCGGCGACGTGGGCCGCATCGACGAGCGTGGCTACGTCACGATCGTCGGCCGCAGCAAGGACCTCATCATCTCGGGCGGCTACAACGTCTACCCGGCCGAGATCGAAGGCTTCATCAACGAGATGCCCGGTGTCGCCGAAAGCGCCGTGGTCGGCGTGCCGCACCCCGACTTCGGCGAAGTGGGCGTGGCGCTCGTGGTGCCCAAGCCGGGCGCCTCGCTCGACGATGCGGGCGTGCTTCAGGCACTGAAGGGCCGCATCGCGAACTTCAAGGTGCCCAAGCGGGTGTTCGTGATGAAGGAACTGCCGCGCAACACGATGGGCAAGGTGCAGAAGAACGTGCTGCGCGACCAGCACAAGGCGCTGTTCGTCTAGCGCGCGGGCCGAGCGCCGGGCCCGCTTCCTCTCGGGGGATCGGCCAACGTCCCCGTTGGCCGAGGGCTGTCATCGATCAGAACCCGAACTGCAGGCCGATGGAGAAGAAGTCGCCGTCGCCGCCGCCGATGTTCTCGTACTCCAGCCGCAAGGCCATCGTCTGGCTGATGTTGAACAGCATGCCGGCGCCCAGGCCGAGCTCGAGATCGCTGTCGGAGCTCACGCCCGGGCCGCTGCGCTTGACGCGCAGGTAGTGCAGGCCGGCCTTGCCGAAGGCGGTGAACTGCGAGTTGAGCGGGAACCGCGCCACGCCCGAACCCCCGAGCGACAGGGCCGAATGCTTGCGGCCCGGGCCGAAATCCTCCGAGCCGTGGCTCACGAGCTGGCCTTCCCAGCCGAAGATCGGCGTGAGCTTGCCGCCGACGAAGACCTTGAGACCGGTGCCGTAGTCGGTGCTGCCGATGGATGCGCCGGCCCACGACGGGGCACCCGTTTGGGCCGAGGCCGGCGCGGCGGCCAGCAGACCGGCCGTCATGAGGGAAGCGAGGGAGAGCGAAATCTTGTTCATGGGTGTGACTCCTGGAGAAAGCGTCCGCACGGCCGACGGTGGCCGTGGGGCAGCGCGAGCTTAAGCACCCGAGCCTGCCCCTGCGGCACAAATCCCCAGAGTGCGGCCTTGGGCGTTGGCCGCCCGCCACTGCGTCGTAAGCAGACGCATCCTGACGTGACACGCGGCAACCCGGCCCAGCCGCCAGCGCGGAACACCGCGTAACAACCTGGTGCAGACGGCCCGACGCGCGCGCGATGAAATGCCCGAACCGTCGACACCCGGCCCTGCGCGCGCCGCCTCATGAACTTCCTCGAACGCATTCCCACCCGTTGGCTGCTCACGGCCGCCGCCCTCGCCTGCCTCTTCCTGTGGGCCGGGCCCGGCTGGGCCCAGACCACGGGCGACCCGGTCGCCGGCCGGCTGCTGTTTGAAGACACGCCGGGCGAAACCGGCCAGTCGCAACTGGGCTCGTGCACCAACTGCCATTCGATCCACGACCGCCGCAACCGCATCGCCACCGGCACCGCCTCCGCCACGCCGATCTTCACGGCGGTGAGCTTCACCAGCGCCACCAACCGCTTCGGTGCCGCCATCGCCGGCAACTTTTCCGGCGCCATGGGCCAGTACAGCGTGCTCGACAACGACCAGTTCCGCGACATCGCCGCCTACATCGCCGACACGCCCAAGACGAGCGTCAGCGAACTCGACTTCACCGCCACCGCGATCA
>DASWSY010000675.1:0-2248 GCA_036402415.1 Rhizobacter sp.
GGTGGAGCTGCTCGACGGCGGGGCCACGGTGCCTTTCGTTGCCCGGTACCGCAAGGAGGCGACCGGCGGGCTGGACGACACCCAGCTGCGCGAACTCGATTCCCGCCTGGGCTACCTGCGTGAGCTGGAGGAGCGCCGTGAGGCCGTCCTCAAGAGCATCGAAGAGCAGGGCAAGCTCTCGCCCGAACTGCGCGCGGCCATCGAGGCGGCGCCCACCAAGCAGGAACTGGAAGATCTCTACCTGCCCTACAAGCCCAAGCGGCGCACCAAGGGCCAGATGGCGCGCGTGGCGGGCATCGAGCCGCTGGCCGACAAGCTCTTCGCCGACCCGACGCTCGACCCCGCAGCCGAGGCGGCCGCCTTCATCAACGCAGAGGCCGGTTTTGCCGACGCATTCGCCGTGCTCGACGGCGTGCGTGACCTGCTCAGCGAGCGCTGGGCGGAAGACGCCACGCTGGTCGGCAAGCTGCGCGAGTGGTTGTGGGAAGAGGGCTTGCTCAAGTCCAAGCTGATGGACGGCAAGGACGAGAACAACGCCGACGTCGCCAAGTTCCGCGACTACTTCGACTACGACGAGCCCATCGGCCGCGTGCCGTCGCACCGCGCGCTGGCCGTGTTCCGCGGGCGCACGCAGGAGATCCTCGACGCCAAGCTCGTGGTCGACGAGGAGGTCGCGCCGGGCCAGCCCACGCTCGCCGAAGGCCGCATCGCGCGCCACCTCGGCTGGAGCCACGCCAAGCGGCCCGCCGACGACCTGATCCGCAAGACCATCGCCTGGACCTGGAAGGTCAAGCTCAGCTTGAGCCTGGAGCGTGACCTTTTCAGCCGCCTGCGCGAAGAGGCCGAGAAGGTGGCGATCAAGGTGTTCGCCGAAAACCTGCGCGACCTGCTGCTCGCAGCGCCCGCCGGGCCGCGCGTGGTGATGGGGCTCGACCCCGGCATCCGCACCGGCGTGAAGGTGGCGGTGGTCGATGCGACCGGCAAGGTGCTCGACACCTCGACCGTCTACCCGCACGAACCGCGCAAGGATTGGGAAGGCTCGATCCACACGCTGGGCCGCCTGTGCGCCACGCACGGCGTGAACCTGATCGCCATCGGCAACGGCACCGCGAGCCGCGAGACCGACAAGCTTGCGTCCGACCTCATCAAGCGCATCCAGCAGATGGCGCCGGGCACCCACATCGAGAAGGTGGTGGTGAGCGAGGCCGGCGCGTCGGTCTACTCCGCCAGCGAATATGCGAGCAAGGAGCTGCCCGAGCTCGACGTGAGCCTGCGCGGTGCGGTCAGCATCGCACGGCGCCTGCAGGACCCGCTGGCCGAGCTCGTGAAGATCGAGCCGAAGAGCATCGGCGTGGGCCAGTACCAGCACGACGTCAACCAGGGCGAGCTGGCGAAGAGCCTGGATGCGGTGGTCGAGGACTGCGTGAACTCGGTCGGCGTGGACCTCAACACCGCCTCGGCGCCGCTGCTGGCGCGTGTGTCGGGCCTGAGCACGGCGGTGGCCAACAGCATCGTGCGCTGGCGCGATGCCAACGGCGCGTTCAAGAACCGCCAGCAACTGCTCGACGTGACCGGACTCGGTGCCAAGACCTTCGAGCAGAGCGCCGGCTTCCTGCGCATCAACGACGGCGACAACCCGCTGGACCGATCGGGCGTGCACCCCGAGACCTACCCTGTCGTCGAGAAGATCCTGAAGGCGGTGAGCAAGCCTGCTGCCGAGGTGATGGGCCGCAGCGACGTGATCCGCGCGCTCAAGCCCGAGAGCTTTGCCGACGACAAGTTCGGTGCCATCACGGTGAAGGACATCCTTGCCGAGCTGGAAAAGCCCGGCCGCGACCCGCGCCCCGACTTCAAGGTCGCGCGCTTCAACGACGGCGTGGAAGACCTCAAGGACCTGCAGCCGGGCATGACGCTCGAAGGCACGGTGAGCAACGTCGCGCAGTTCGGCGCCTTTGTCGACCTCGGCGTGCACCAGGACGGCCTCGTGCACGTGAGCCAGTTGTCGAACAAGTTCGTCAACGATGCCCGCGAAGTCGTGAAGACGGGCGACATCGTCAAGGTCAAGGTGCTGGAAGTGGACCTGGCCCGCAAGCGCATCTCGCTCACGATGAAGCTCGACGCCGCACCGGCACCGCGTGGCGAACGCGGCGACAACAGCTTCCGCCCGCCGGCGCGCGGCGAGCGCACGGGCGGCGGGCAGCGCGCCCCGGCGCAGGCACAGGCGCCCTCGGCGATGGCTGCCGCGTTC